>DAOUQG010000241.1 GCA_030625765.1 Thermohalobacteraceae bacterium
TGGAGGAAGGTCAATGTCAGATTTAGAAAAGATGCGAGCTGTATTTTATGAATCAGATATCATAGAGTATGAAGTCATTGTAAAAGGGTTAATTACTGTAGATACATCAAAAAACTACAACTTAATATTGGCTTCTTACACAGAAGGAAAAGGAGTATTTTATACAAAATTATTCGGATACAAAAAAGATTTATTGAACCTTGGTAACAGTAGAAAGAAAACTAAGGTAGATCCATTAAATAAAAAGTTGTATCTAATGCATAAACTTAATGTAATAAGGGATTAAAAAATATTTTATTAACTCATAGGAATTTTTCTATGAGTTTTGTGTTTTTAGATATTGTGCAGTGACTATAACAAAGAAAGTGGTTTTCTTGAAAATCCCTAATGTAACTACCCCTAAGCAGAATTTCTTATAAAGCAGTTTGTTTTATTTGACTGACATACAGGTGTCAGCTATTATTTGATATGATTCATTTAGAATATAGTGAATTTGAAAGGGGTATAACTGTGAGATATAATAATTTTAATGAATTTGAAAAACATTATTCAAAGTATTTTAGTCAAAAAAAATATCAAGAAGCTTTAGATTTATTAGAAGGAGCATATGACACTCTTAGTAAAGAAGAGTACGAGGAAAATATATACACTATACTGTTTGACAAAGCTCATATCTGTATTATGCTTGGTAAGAATGACGAATGCTTAAATGCTTTAGAATGTCTAAATAACAAAGGGTTTGTTTCTCCTTTACATTGGAATAGGTTTAATCCATTACATAAAAATTTAAGATTTTTCAAACTTAAAAGAAAAAATGCTATTTTAAGAGCGAAAGCTCAAGAAAAAGCTAATTTTAAATATAAAATATATTTGCCTGAAGGATATTCTGAAAATAAGAAATATCCAGTATTTTTTAATTTACATGGAGATGGAGACGATATAAAAGAACATAAAAAATATTGGAAACCAGACATGCTTCTTCAAAAAGGTTTTATTGTCGTTTATCCACAATCCTCACAGGTTCTTTATTATAATGGATATGCATGGTGTAAGAGATTATTTAATGCTGAAAGAATGGAAGAATGCACTGGACCAAATGAGCTCTATGATGGAAAAATTAGTCGAGGTTGTTATGATTTATCACATTATGAGATTAAATCTTGTTATGAGGAAATAGCTTACAAATACTCAATTGATGAAGAGTGTATATTAATTGGAGGAATGTCTGGAGGGGCAACTGCAACTTTAGAATTTACTATGTCAAATACGATACCAATAAAAGGATTTATTGCCTTATGTCCAGAACTGAAACCAAGTTCATTTACAAAAGATAGTGTATCGAATGCGTTAAACAGAGGTGTAAGAGGAGTGTTCATGGAGGGAGAACATGCAAGAATAGTAGACGATGAGGAAAAAATGATGAAAGTATTTGATGATGTAGGTTTTCCATATGAGTCATATATCAATAAGGGAATAGGTCATTGGTATCCAGATGATTTAGATGAAAAAGTAGAAAGTGCATTAAAGTTTATACTTGGAAATGAATAATAATTTTAAGGGTTTAGTCGAGATAGAATAAACTATTTTCACTAAACCCTTTATTTTACCATGCTTCTCTAGCACGTTGTGTAGCTATCATTTAGTAAGGTATAGTATATAGCACATGAACTTTCTGATAGAATAGAATAAAATATAAAATAATAGTAAATATATCTTATTGTGATTGGAGGATTAGAATGAACGATAAAGTCATATATATTTGTAATGAATTTAGTAGTGAACTTTACAAGTACATTAATAGCAAAGTGAAAAATAAATACGACACAGAAGACATTCTTCAAGATATTTTTCTGAAAATTTATATAAATATTGATAAACTCGATGATCAATCTAAGCTCGAGGCTTGGCTTTATAAAATAACTAAAAATACAATCATTGATTATTATAGAAAGAAAAAGGATATATCAGTTGATGTTGAGAAATTTGAAAAAGGTTTTGAGGAAGACAACTACTCAGACAATATGAATGAAGAAATTAGTAAATGCTTAAAGAAAATGATTTTTGAGCTTCCTAAAAATTATCAAGAAATTATTGAGCTATATGATATGATTGGAATGAAACATAAAGAAATTTCAGAAAAACTTGGTGTTACAATATCATGTTCAAAAATGAGAGTTCAGAGGGCAAAAACTAAGTTAAAGGAGATATTGCTTGAATGTTGTGATTTTGAAATAGATTCATTTGGTAACATTCTAGACTATAAACTGAAAAAAACTGAGTGCAAAATATGTGGTAGCGAGTCTGAATAAAGTTGTGATTGTTTAAAAACTTCAATGTCTATTTTAGAAGGAATAGGCAGTAGAAGTTTTTTATTTTAATTAAGCATACTATAAAAAGTATGAAAAAGGCAAGAAGTTCTGTGACCATTTTCTGATTACATCGTCTTTATTAGTGAAGTGACTTAATAAAAGCTTACAGAAAGGAGGTTAAGTATGTCTCAGTTAAATAATAAAGAAATGACAGAAAAAATAAAAGCTATGCTTAATATATTTGATGTAGTTGGTGTAGCAACAAAGGATAGATTTAAAAATGCACCAGAAGAGTATCATCCTAAGAATTTATTAGAAGGGTTTACATCAGCAATAGTTTTTTGCTGAAGGGAAAAAAGAAGATAGCATTGATGAAATGGGGGGCTTCAGTGATTATTTAGAGACTATTGCAGCTCAAAGTGAAGTTATAAGTTATCTAAATTCATTGGAATATAAAGCTGTAATAGTAGAAGGATCTAGTATGGATGTATCTCTTGTGAGAATGGGAGTTGAAGCAGGAGTAGGTGAATTAAGTCCATTAAATTCTTTAGTAGTTAAGGGGTTTGGGTTGACAACAAGCTTAGGTGCAATAATTACTGATGCTCCTCTTGTATACGATGCAAAAGCTTCAGGTGTTTGTATTAAATGTATGAAGTGTCTAAAAGTATGCCCAATAAGAGATGTTCCATATGCAGAAGGAGATTTTAGTAAGTGTGCATGTGGCAAATGTAGAAATATTTGTCCTGTTTAATATAAAAACATTATGAAGGGTGATGATAATATGGATAAAAAAATAATCGAAATTTTTATGGTAAAAGAAACAGCAGATAATCAGTCCTCTCTAAGAGGAGGAGGCTGTAATTGTAAATGTGATTGTAATGCTTCACAATCATTAACTATTTGTAAATTAGTAGAAAGATTTTCAAAAAAATATGATTCTGTTGGGGATTTTAAGATATACGAATTAACAAGTATAAATAAAAAAGAGTATATATCAAGACTGAATAAAGTATTGTTAGATAGTGGTGAAAGGCTTGTTGTTGGTGAATCAAATTTAGATTTTGTACTATCAAAAACTGCTCCATTAATCGCAGTCGATGGGAAAATAATTTCTGTAAAGAACTATCCTGATGTGGAACAACTTTATAATGCTATTATTACTGGAAAGAAAATACCTATGAAGTCAAGTTGTTGTTAATATTTGTGTAATTATATTGAAATATTATATAGTTTAATATTTCAAAAAATGATTGTAAAGAAATGGAGGATAATTATGATTAATAGAACTTTAAAGATTGACTATATGTACATTGACTTGAACACATGTACCCGTTGTACTGGAACCGACCAAAATCTTGAAGCAGCCTTATCAGACGTGGCTAATATATTAAATGAAACAGGTGTAGAGGTGATAGTGAATAGAGTACTTGTTCAAACAGAAGAACAGGCTCTTGAATTGGGTTTTGTAAGCTCTCCAACGATTCGTGTAAATGATCAAGATATACAATTAAATGGAAAAGAAACGCATTGTGAATCCTGTGGAGATATTTGTGGAGATGAAGTAGACTGTCGTGTATGGACTTATCGAG
>DAOUQG010000002.1 GCA_030625765.1 Thermohalobacteraceae bacterium
AAACGCCCATCATTATTAGGCGTTCCTACATCACAGAATACTATCTGAGTTCCTTTTATTTTATTTGATTCAATGTATCTATCATAGATATGATTAATGCATAGGTTTACATTAGACTCTGGGTCATCTTCTATTGTGTCATGGGGACGTTGTGTCACGGGGACGTGTCATTCGTCAGATTCTAATTGTCTTTTCAATAATTGCACGTCCTTATTATCTAACTATTCTTATGTCGAACGAAACGTCCCCTTGTCATACTATTTTTTCATTTATTCAGGTAGTAACTTATACTTTGAACTCACTAAGTAATGTAATTGATTAATGTAGCGGAGACGAATGTTGCCAGGGATGTTAAGTTAAAAAATCTCGTTCTTTTGGGCAAAATAACAGCAGAATAATCACCTTTAGTATGCAAAAAAAGAAGCCTCACATATTGAGACTTCTACAACTATAACTAGGCTTTATTTAACTATTACTTCTGATGTAGGAAATGGAACAACAGAATTGCCACCAGCTCCACCACCATTTTCATCATCATTTACTGCAAACACAATACTTGTTGATAAAAGAAATACCAATCCTATACATACTAGCTTCTTGAACACTTTTTTCATTATCAAATTCCTCCCTTTTCTTTTTTATGTTTATAAAGGAGATAACTCAATCCTCCTAAACATGCACATAATTGAATACTAAAGGAATCGCTGTCATCAGCTATATCATTAATCAAACTTGTTATTATTTTTTTTAGTTCTATAATACATTCTTGATTATTAGTTTTTCTTAGCTTGTCAATTATAAGCTTAATTGGATCCAAAACATGTATCTTATTAAATTGATGCTTATAAGATAATTTTAGCAGTTCTAACAATCTACTGATTACTTTATCCATTTCTTTATCTCCAGCACCTATTCTTACATATGTGTCATAGTAAATAAGGTATTTCTTATAATTATTTTTATCAAATAACTCAAAGCATTTATTTATGTACTCAAAAGCTTTATCCATTTGATTCATATTGTAGTACAATATACTAGCATTGTTATAGGCTGAAGCTAAGTTGTTATTATCATCTCCATAATATTTCATAGCTTTATTGAATATTTTGATACTTTTTTTATATTGCTTCATCAGTCTATAGCACCGACACAAATTATTATATGCATGTCCTTTTTTTGTATTGTCATTTTCTGAAAACTCCAATGCTTTATTAAACAAATCTATAGCATCTTGATAACGTCCTATTTTAATGCATAATATTCCATATTCATAATAATACCTATATAAAAATCTTTTAGGTATTTCATCACTTATCTTTTGACTACATTTTTCAAAGACTAATAATGATTCACCATAATTAAGTAATTCGTAGTAAATAACAGCAACATCAATCATGTAATTAACCAATACATCGTTTCTATCATGTCTAAAAATGTTCTTTTTTAAAGTATCTACTGCAGCTTTAATTTCATTCAAAGCTCTTTTTGCATTACACTCTTTATAATATGAAATACCAATTTCACGAGTCATATGTGCTGCTTCAAACATCAATTTATGTTTAATAAATAATTCTTTAGCTCTCAGTAAAAATTCTCTATCTTTGTGATAATTATGTTCAGCTACCCCATCTATTATAAACTGACATAACTGCTTCAATTGTTTATGTGATTTTATATCTGATAAGTCATCTGTTGTAATTTTAATAATATCCCCCATATTTTGCGCCTCTTGACTTTATAATTTTTTTTGATTTTGCAGGTAATGTTTAAATTTTGCATATTTTCTTTTTAGTTTATTTCGAAATAATTAAATTATTTAGTCTTGTATAGATTATATTTCTAATACATCCGTACTTTTCTACTAATATGATTAAATCAAAACCTATTTTGTATTTAATTTTACATCTATTTCTATATTCTCCAAAAAATATTTTTCTCCTTCAAAATAAAAAAATTAAATTTTTTGTATTTTGAAAGATATAAAAAAACGTGGACTTAGCCCACGTTTTTTATTTAAACATTTCTAATTTTAGTTATTGCTGTTATATCTATAACCTCTTCCTTGTCCTCTTCCTCTTCTAACTCTAGATCCATTGCCCATTCCTTGTCCTCTCATACTGTTATTTCTTCCAAAGCCAAGGTTATAATTTTGACCAAATCTGTTGCTGCCAGGCTCTAGAGTACAGCCTTCTTCCATTTGCTTAATTATCTCATCTGCTTGCTCTTGTGTAATAACTCCTTCTTCAACTCTTTGCTGAAGAATAGCTTTTTTACTTTCCAAATTAGCTGCTCTAAACTCATCTAGTAATCCTTGTTCATCTGCAAGCTGTCCAAAGGTTTTATCAGTACCTCTTTCTGCAATCGCTTCATCTACTGTAGTTCCTGTTAAGTCAGCATATATCTCAGCGGGATTTCCAAAACCACTAGCAATAGCAATTCCTCCTACTCCTAAAACAAAAATACTTACTACAGCAATCCATAAAAATTTCTTCATAAACATTCTCTCCTTTCTTTTTTTAACTTAATTATATTATAAAGAGAGACTGTGACAGTTATGTGACAACAAATTTAAAAATTTATGTATATTATCAATAAGCTTTAAGAAATTCAAAATGCAAAGAAAGTTATAAATCCAATTTATCATACTATTACTTAATTTTTGTTAAGTATTCCTTTGAATTTTTTGTATTTACTAAGCCCAAGTTTACTTTTAATTAGAGGCATAGTCTTTTTCTTTACGTTAAAATATACAATAGAAGAAGGTACTACAGTTCCTAAAACAATGATAAAATTTAAAACAAATCTTCCAAATATCGAAATAATCCCTAATCTATTAAGGATACCATTAGATATGATTAGTATTAGTGGATGACTTAGGTATATATAGTATGATGCATCACTAACTTGTTTACATATTCCAAAAATAAATTTGCTTTTTTTTGAAATCATAACTCCAATGAGATACAATGATAGAATTGCTAAAAATGAAAAAACAAACCAAGTCATATTAACCAAATATCCATTTACTGATTTTTTTAATGTTTGATATTGGTAGAACTGGTAGGAATAATAAATGATTATGCCTCCATGCATTGTAAAGACTACATATTTCCATTTGTATAACAACCCTCTAAAATAATCTATATTCGTTGCTACATAACAACCAAAGCTAAAATAGAATAAATACTGCATAAAAAATCTGTCAACATATTTAAAATAAATATACTTCATAAACAATACATTTATTATGAGTGATAAAATAACTAATAAGTGTGGATTATACTTTTTATATAAAAATCTAAATACTACAAATAGCAGATAAAACTGTGTTATTGTAAGTATAAAATACAGATGATAGCACATTTTAGCCAGCATAAGATTCTTGATGAAAAAACTCACAGAAAAAGTATAATATCCTTTATAGATAAAATATGCATAGTATATTATTGTCCAAATAAAATAAGGTATCAAGATAGTTGATAATCTTTTCTTAAGAAATGAAAAATATTTGAAGTCCTTATCTTTATAAATATAAAAAAGTAAAAAGGCACTTATAAAAATAAATGCAGGTGTTGTATATTGAACTGCTCTATTTAACAAAGTAAAAGCAGATAATATATAACTTCTTTTCAGAGTTACAACTGGTTCAGCTGATAAATGTACTAATATTACAGATAAACAAGCCATTGCTCTTAATACATAAATTTCATCAATACGTTTTTTCATTTTATCACCATTTCCTTAAAATTTGTACAAAATAAGTAGATTAATTATATCATATTGTTCTTCTCACGACAATTTCAATTACCAATATTTTGTAGTCTCTAATACTAATAATTGTTTTTTTCTAACTTAAACCAAAACTCCACTCCATTATCTTTGTTTGATACTCCAAATTCAGCATCATGTAAGATAAGAATGCTTCTGACAATAGCTAATCCTAAGCCTGTACCTCCATATTTTCTACTTCTAGCCTTGTCAACTTTATAAAAGCTCATCCATAAATTATTGATTTCATCTTTTGGAACAGGTTTACCTGTATTAAACACATTTACTTTTATTTTTTTATCACTTTCCTCAAAGCTTATTCTTAATGTTTTCTTATCGTCAACATGATTAATAGCATTATTGATATAATTTTTCAGAACCTGTTCGATTCTTGATATATCAGCATTTATCATAATTTCTTGTGCTTCATCTACAGATACATTAATTCCTTTCTCATCAAATATAGGTCTATATTTTTTTACAGTACTATTGACAAGATCAATAATATCAAATACTTCTTTGTTTAATTTTAAATATCCAGACTCAAGCTGTGATAAATCGAGAAGATCCTTTACTAATTTATCCATTTTATCAGCTTCATCTATGATTACATCGCAATAATACTCTTTACTTTCCTGTTCTTCCATTACACTATCCTTTAACCCTTCCGCGTAACCTTGGATAAGAGATATCGGTGTCTTCAATTCATGTGATACATTAGATACGAATTTTTTACGCATCTCATCAATTTTTCTTTCCTTCTCTATATCTTTTTGTAGCTTTTTATTCGCATCATTTAATTCAGTAATTGTGCTATCTAATTTATCTGATAAATAATTAATATTTTTAGCTAACTCTCCTAATTCATCCTTTGTATTTATCTGACTTTTTTTATTAAAATCCAGCTCAGCTAGGCTATTAGTTACATCATTTAGCTCTATAATCGGTCTAGTAAACTTTTTTGCATAAATAAAGGCAAAAATCATACTTAATGTAATCGCTAATAACCCGATAAATAAATAAAAATTATTAGCAACCTTTGCTCCTTCTTGAATCGCTGCAAGTGGAATTTGAATAAGTATAATATCTTCTTTGAATAGCTTATAACCCATTGTTAAAAAATCTGCTTTTAACTTATTATGGTGATATGTTTCAAACACTATTTCTCCTTCAAGTACCTTTAACAGTCCTTCTTTACTAATTGTTGGTCTCCATGGAGAATTTTTTTGACTTTGCCCCATTCCTCCCATACGCTGAGAAAACTGAGAACTGTATTTAACATCACCTACCTGTGAAAATATAGAAATACTTCCGTTTATATTACTCTCAATTGTGTTCAGCTTATCTTCTATGTTATCTATGCTTCCCAAATATATTTCATCAATCTCCTTAACATAATCAATCAATATATTTTTTTTCTTATATAAGTAATATTTATCTAGATATTGAGTATTTAGTACCCAAGATAACCCAATAATAAATATTATAAAAATACTAATTCCAATAAATAGCTTAAATCTTATAGAATTTTTCATTTATTCACCTCAAACCTATAACCAATTCCTCTTACTGTCTGAATAAAATTACTTTTATTTTCTAATTTAACTCTAAGCCTTTTTATATGAGTATCTACCGTTCTTGCATCACCATAATAGTCATAGCCCCATACTGCATCCAATATCTGCTCCCTTGATAAAGCTTTACCTTGATTCGTAACTAAATAAATAAGTATGTCATATTCTTTAGGACTTAAGTCAATTTCTTTATTATTAACATACACCCTATGTCCATCCTCATCTATTTGTAACCCATCAAACAAAAGCTTATTATCAACATCTGTGAGCACTCTTTTAAATAGTGCCTTTATTCTTGCTACTAAAACCTTAGGACTAAATGGCTTTGTAATATATTCATCTGCACCTAATTCAAATCCGAACAATTGATCTGATTCTTCACTTCTAGCAGTAAGCATAACAATTGGTATACTTGAAGTCTTCCTTATCTCTCTACATACTGTCCAACCATCATATTCTGGAAGCATTATATCAAGGATAACCAAATCTATGTTTTCTTTTGCAAAAACATCTAATGCTATTTTACCATTTTCTGCTTCAAATACCTTGTAGCCCTCTCTTTTTAAGTAGTCGCCAACTAGTCTTCTCATTCTTTCTTCATCTTCAACAATTAAAATATTCTTATTAGCCATATTCTTCACCTACTTTGGAATCATTTTAAATTTACACTCGTTTTAGTGAGTCAGGAGGAACCGTCCCCTTTTACTTTTTCTGTTTTCGCACACTCAAACACAAAAAGTTATGAAAGTTGCAGACACTTGGGTTTGTATTATTATCTGAGTCGTGAATCATATACATCATTTCTTACCTTAATAAATAATCTTAAGAAGTGATGTATATCTGAACAGCGAAGATAATAATATAAATCCTTGTCACCACTATGCAACATTTCTTTTAAATTAACATCATCAAGTTAACTTAATTATATCACTTTATACTCTAATTTAAAAAGCTTGGGAGCAATATATATCTCCCAAGCTAATACATAATATTTACTAGTATTTATAACTCATTAAAAAATGTTAGTAAGTGTCAATGCTTCATTTTCTTTAACAATTCCAAATAACTTTTTAAGCACCTCTATTTCTCCAAGAGCTAAAGAAGGATTTTCAGAATACACATATTTCAGAGTCTTTGCCATTGATAAGTCAATGTTATCAATTTCATGATGATCCAATATAGTACTCCACATACCTCTGATTTTATTCCAATTTTCTTCTATCTCAGAAAATTGAGCATTTGCAATATCCCATCTTTCAGCTTCAATTTCTGTGCTTAGAGCATTTAAATTATTCATAAACTCTTCGGTATCCTTTTCAATAGAATTGAATGTAACAATCCAACCTACTACTATAACTATTACTATTATAAATATGACGAAAAATGCTTTCATATTATTACTCCTTTACCTATTAACCTTCTTTTGAACAAAAACTTCTTTTTTTGCATCTATATATGCAAATAACACTTCTTTTGAATTATTTACTTTATGCTTTTCTAATTGGTTACTTAACCATTCTTCTGTTAAATTTAGTTCCCTTAAATTATCATATTTTATATGTCCATCAATTATAAGAGAAGTAGGAATTTCTTCCTTTGATGTTTTTGCTTTAACATCTTCGGCTGTAGCTGGTTTTTTTGTACTTTTGGGAATAATACTCAAATCTCCACTCGTTTCTAATATTGCAAATTCAACATCTTGGAGAGAAGAATAATCCTTAGTTCTCATATGCTCTAATAAATCGTTTATGTTTATTCTTAAACGCCTCAATTCGCTTTCATTTATTTTTCCTCTACTTATAAGTATACTCGGTTTTCCACATATGATTTTTCTGGCTCTCTCACTTTTTAAGTTAATATATGAAATTAATATTTGTATCACTAATAATGTACTTATTGCAACAACTCCATTAATTAATGGAATTCCTAAATCCTCCATAGGTATTGAAGCTAGTTCAGCAATCATTAGTATAACTACTAATTGAAAAGGCTGAATCTCTGTCAATTCACCCTTGCCCATCAATCTAATAGCAATAAGAACAACTATGTAAAGTACTATAGCTCTTATAAATATGACTATCATATTTCTTATTCCTTTCATAAGTTAATTAAAGTTTGATATTTATAAAATAATTTTGAGCTAAAAGACTATTTTTTATTCTTTGATTTTTATTTATTCTAAATCATATTGAATTAACCTCCATATTAAAAACAATAGTATGACAGCAAAAAAGGTTCTCATGATATATATCATGAGAACCTTCCCTTTACTTTACGTAGTTTTTTTAATAAGTAGCTTAATTAGTATTTTCCATAGCCACAGGTACAGAATAAAACAACTAGTAATAAGAAGAAAAATAATAATTCGCTACCTTCTCCAAAAAATCCACCTAAAATTCCGTTTTGTTCTGACATGCAAAATCCTCCTTTACTTTTTTTACTAATGTAATAGCATTATATGTAATTCATTTGGTTTGGTTACAATTTTTATACTTACAAGGGGATAGTTCTAATGCTATATAGCATTAGAACTATCCCCTTGTTATACGTAGTTTTTGACAAGTAGCTTAATTAGTATTTACCATATCCACAGAAGCAGAATAAAACAACTAACAATAAGAAGAAAAACAATAATTCGCTACCCTCTCCAAATAAACCACCAAGTCCGCCTAAAATACCTTTTTGTTCTGTCATGCAAAATCCTCCTTTACTTTTTTTCTAACGTAGTAACATTATATGTGATTCATTTGGTTTGGTTACAATTTCTTATTATAATTATATTAATTAATTATCTTGTTTTATTATTGGCTTATACAAGCTAATAGACTTAGAAATTAATATGCTAATTAAGAATATTCCAAATACAGCTACAAACATTGGTATTATTAGCTTTGTATTATCTAATAATACTCCAAAAAGGTTTAATCCCAATGTCTCACCTAATGAATACAAACAAAATCTTGTTGTAGAAAATCTTCCTAATAACTCAATTGGAACTTGACGTTGATAAAAGGTTGAATAAAAAACATTTGTAATTGCACTTAACACCATAATACTAAATAACAGTATACACACAAATATTAAAGCATATAAAGGATTGATCTTAAAAAACGATAGCACAGGGCTAACACCTAATAAAATAAAAGGTATAAACAATAATACTTGCCTATTAGTAAAAAATGAGATGACTCTTATTTCTCCAAACTTTTGTTTTGCCTTATTTACAAAAAAAAGTCCTATTATACTACCAGAAATTATTACTGTATTATATGTTCCAACATAATGATTTGGTGCATTTAAAATCTCTTTAAAGAAGTAAGGAAGAACTACATGATAAAATGGTAAAATAAATACTCTAAATAGAATTAGAGCGCTAGTAAGTAATAATACACTTTTTACTCTAAAAAGAGCTACAAATCCTTCTTTCATGTCCTCAAAAACCTTTGTCTTTTCCATACTTCTCTCTATTTTTTTCAACGTAATAAATTTTTCTGAAAATGCTGAAACCAAAAATGTTATTGCATCAATCATAATAAGCACTTTAATCCCAAATAATGTATACAGCCATGTTCCTAATAAAGGTGCTATTAACCATGAAATTCGAGCAATAAAGTTATTACAAGCATATGCATCTTCGTAATCATCACTATCAAATATAAATGGTATTACTGTATATATGGCAGGCGAGAAAAAAGTTTCACAAATTCCAAAAGTAAACGTAATTAAATACACATATCCTATATTTAATGAAGATCTCAAAGTAAGGAAATATATTATTACTAAAAAAATTCCTCTAATTGTGTCTAAGGTAACTATTAATTTTTTTCTATCAAAACGATCTACAAATACTCCTGCAAATGGATATAAAATCATCTTTGGAATTATACCAGCAGCTAAGATAGTAGCAAATTTTGTAGCTGAACCAGTTATATCAAGAACATATAATGACAATGCAATGTTAAACATTACTCCACCTATATCAGAGGTTGCTTGCCCAAACAATAGTAAAGCAAAATTTTTATTTTTTAATATTTTAAAATTCATAATATTTTCTCAAAATCTCAATAATATACTTTTCAAAATTGAGAGATTGATACTCCCTCCTAAATATCTAGTATAATACGTTTACGAAATGTTTCATCATTAAAACTTCACTTTTAATTTTTGTGTAGCCTATAATATATGTCTTTAATAAGTTTTGTGATATTAAAAAAACATATATTTACTAAATATTATATAAAAACCAAATTTATGTCAAATGCATTTTTGTTAATCATAATAAATAATGATTTCAAATCAAATAACTTATTACCTGATTTGAAAAATCTCAGCAAAAGCATCTATAATTTTTAACCTCTCTTCCCATGAAAAATTATCAAAATTTGATAAAAGAATTACTGTTAGTCTATGCTCTGGGAATGTTGTGAATAGGCTTCTAAATCCATTATCTGATCCTGAATGATGCAATCTTTTAAGTGTAGGAGTTGATCTATGTGTTTCCCATCCAAAGCCATATCCTGCTTCAGTTCCATCATTTAACTTTCCAGATGTAAAAGCCTCATTTAGAGATTCTTTGCTTATTATTTTTTCTGTATATAAGGCTTGTTCAAAATTGACCAAATCTTTAATGCTTGAAAATATACAACCATCGCCAGTAGTTAGTGCTCCAACATAGTTACAACAAAACTTATCCTCATTTATGGTATATCCATAAGCACGATTTTTAACTATATGTTGACTTTCATCAAAAACTAGTGAACTTTCCATTTCAAGAGGCTTAAAAATATTTTCCTTTAAGAACTCGTCAAAGGATTGTTTTGATATCTTCTCAACCAACATAGCAAGCAGTACATAATTTGAGTTTGAATAATCAAATCTCTCTCCAGGTTCAAACAATAGCTCTCTTTCTTTTTTTAATAAATCATAACAATCTTTGTTAGTAACGTAGAATTCCTTCATACTTAATCTATCTAGTATTTCATAATAATTAATAATACCTGATGTATGATTTAATAAATGTCTTAATGTAATCCCTTTACAATAATAGGCTAACTCTGGGAAATACCTTATGATTTCATCATCATAGTTTAGCATTCCTCTTTCCTTTAAAAGCATTATTCCCATAGCAGTTATAGATTTTGATACAGAACACAAGTTAAATACTGAATCTTCAGTAATAGATATTTTGTATTCCAAATTTGCAAGCCCAACTGTTTTCATATATACAACTTCCCCATCCTTTATAGCTGCAACAGCTACTCCTGGATTTTCTCCATCATATTTCTCTAAAATCTTATTTATTTCATCAAACTTACTTGAATTATTCTTGAATGTAGCCATTTGTGGTTCCCCCAATTATTTTGATCATTTCTAATTTGAACATGTTTTAACTTAATTCAATAAACAAAGCCTCAAAATCTCATACAATACTTACTGAAAGCATATTTCTTTATTTCAATATTTCTCCAATATATTCCTTTAACGAATATCTAACATTAGCATCTCTGCCTTTTGTAGTTTCTGCACAAATCATTGAGTTTAATATAGCTTCTTCTGTAGCTTCTCCAACTGCCCTAAATAATTTATCTATATTGTTTTCATTGAAAACCTTAATTTGCACTGTAGCCTCTTTTTCATAGTGACTAACTTTATTTGCAGTAGAAAAAGAAATCACTACCTCACCACTACCATGTCCCATATATGACCCTGTTCTAGCAAGTCCTACACCAGTTCGCTTTGAAATTCTTTTAAGCTGTCTTGATGTCATTGGGATATCAGTTGCTAATACCATAATGATTGAACCCTTATCTATTTTATCATCCATAGCTTTCTGAATGTCTTCAATTTTTCTTCCAGCCTTAATCCCGTCAATGATTAAATCTTTTCGTCTACCAAAGTTAGTTAGTACCAACATCCCTATTGTAAATCTTTCATCATTTATTTCAACTATTCTTGATGCAGTCCCAATTCCGCCTTTTAATCCATAACAAACCATACCAGTTCCAGCACCTACTGATCCTTCTTCAAAATTGGTATACACATTTTCAAGAGCCATCATAATATGCTGTTCTTTAACATGCATACCTCTAATATTATTAAGAATCTGATCATTACATTCACAAACAACTGGATTCACAGTTCCAGTTGTTCTTCCGATTTCATCATTATGATTTAGCATATATTTTACTAATGAGTCATAAGCAACTCCAGAACTTAATGTATTTGTTAAAATAATAGGAGTTTCAATTGTCCCAAGCTCATTAATTTGAACTGTTCCCATTGATTTACCAAAACCATTTATAACATGACTTGCAGCGATCAGCTTGTTCTGAAATATATTGCCTTCATGAGGTAAAATTGCAGTAACTCCAGTTTTAATTTTACTATCACTCAAAGTCAAATGTCCCACCTTTACTCCAGTTACATCTGTAATAGAATTCAGTTTGCCTGTTTTTATCTCTCCAATTTTTATTCCATAGTCTCGTAATCTTTTTTGTCCTTTCATAGCATATTCCCCCAAAATTACTAATATATGATTCATTATATATTACCATATTCCACTATACTAAATAAAACTCCTTTATTTAAAGTTAACTCGTTTGCTGAAGCTAAACATCTATGCTTAGGTAGGAGATTCTACTCCCACCTAAGTAGGAAAAATTGCAACACCCACTAATATAAGTGAGTGCCTAATGATTTTAGATTAAAGTTGTAAGCTATAAATATGTTTGATACAATGTATATTATTGTAAAACAATACGCATTTAACCTATTGCATTGCCTTAAAAGATAACTATTAATGTGCTAATTAATCAAAAGAAGATGATTACAGAATAGAAAAAAGATTCTGCGTAAAATTTACGCAGAATCTTTTTATTTCAAACTCATTTAATTATTCTTGAATTTCTTCCACTTCTTTAACTTCTTCTATCTCTGCAGTTTCTTCCGTTGACTTTCCTTTTAGATAGCTTGGAAGCTCCATTCCAGCCATATTGAAAACATCCTCAAATGGTGGAAGAGATTTTAACATTCCCGAAATAAAGTTTGCTGTTGAAGGCGTTCCATTCCCATTTCCACCCATCGAATCCCAAACAGTAACCTTATCAATCTTAATATTCTTAATAGCTTCAACTTGCTTTTCTACTAACTCTGGTAACTTATCAGCTATCATAAGAGTAACTGTATCCTTAGCATTTCCACCAGAAGCATCTACTAATTTACTGAAACCTTCCGCCTGCTTACTTAATATCTCCATTAATCCTTGTGCTTCAGCTTGCATCTTTAATAATTGACCATCGGCTTGACCCTTAGCATGACGTCTAATTTTTTCTGCTTCGGCCTCAGCTTCTATTTCAACTCTTTGCTTATCTATCTCCGCATGCACAAGAACGTCCGCTATCTTAGTAGCTCTTTCTCTTTCAGCACGAGCCTTCTCAGCTGCCTGTTCAGCAGAATATGCCTCTTCTAATGCTTTTGCTGATTGAACTTTTTCAGCAGCACTTGCTTTTCTTTCTGCCTCAGCTTCTTTTTGTCTTCTTTCAGATTCAGAATTAGCAATTGCAATCTGTGCTTGGTTTTCTCCTTCTACTGCTTCCGCATTTGCTTTTGAAACTTGAATTCTCTCATTACTCTTAGCATTTGCTTGACCTATAGCACCATCACGATTTTTCTCTGCAACAGTTTTCTTTGCATCATTTATCGCTTTTGCTGCTGCTTCTTTACCAAGTGCCTCTATGTATCCTGACTCATCTTTAATGTCAGTAACGTTAACATTTATTAGTCTCAAACCAATCTTCTTAAGCTCTGATTCAACATTACTAGATACTGCTGCTAGGAATTTATCTCTATCAGTATTTATCTCTTCAATATCCATAGTAGCAATAACTAATCTTAGCTGACCAAATATAATGTCCTTTGCTAATTCTCTAATCTCTTCTAGCTGTAATCCTAATAATCTTTCAGCTGCATTTGTCATAACACCTGTTTCAGTTGATATACCTACTGTAAACCTTGAAGGAACATCTACCCTAATGTTTTGTTTACTTAATGCATTTGTTAAATTTACTTCTATAGAAATAGGAGTTAAATCTAAAAATTGATAACTTTGAAATACTGGCCATACAAAAGCTGCTCCACCATGAATACATTTTGACGAAGAAGAACCTCCATCATTTGCTTTACCAACCTTACCGTAAACTACAAGTATTCTATCCGAAGGACATCTCTTATATCTTGAAAAAACTGCTGCTATTGTAACAAATATAACCACTACAATTACTGTAATTAAAATTACTGGATACATACCTGACATATTAATACCCCCTTATTTTTACAAAATGATAAAATATTTTAAACTCTTTCTACTAAAAGAACCGAATCATTTATTACATTTACCACCCTTACCGATTCTCCTGTAGGTATTTTTTTATTATCATCAGTCATTACATTTATTTCTCTTATTGCTCCTTGTATTTTCATCTGTACCTTACCTGTTCCAGTTCTCTTAGGAGGAATTGTTAAATAAACCTCTCCTATATTTCCAATTGCATTTCGAATATTTATATTGCCACTTCCTGTCATATGGCTCATAAAATAGAATATCCCAGCAACAATAAACATAACTACTAAACCCAATAATACTGATAAAATAACTGTAACTGTATTACTAACTCCTGAATTTAATAAAGCGATACCTGTCCATCCAAATACAGTAAAGAATATGATGAAATTTCTGATAGTAAAAATCGGAAATGTTCCTCCAGCTTCAAGCCCACTATCGTCTCCATCAAAATCCATATTATCTCCTATTGAGCTTCCATCATCAATATCAATATCACCATCTCCTCCCATTCCAACAAAAGTTAAAATCGTCTGGATGGTAAATAATGTAGAAAATGGAATTGCAAAGTACCAAAACACTTTTTCAAATACAGAAATATTACTCCACCATTCTGTCAAAAAACTCCCCCCTCTCTCATAAAAACAACTTATACATTTATTAATCAAAATTAAATATAAGATATCTCATGTTTATTTTCTACAAAACAAATTAAAGTCCTTCTTTTTCGTCTTCTTTCTGACATAATATGTCATTGTGCTGTTGGAATGTTCTATTTTACACTCAATTACAAAATATGATCATGTTATATATATATGTTAGTTTCATTTGATATATATGCTATACATCATAATTACATAATCTAAATTTATTAATAAAATGAGATATTTGTGTCAAAACCAGCTATTAGCTTTGAAACACAATCTTAACAATTGTACTTATTTAAGTTTTTTGCATATTATTGATAAAGTAAATTTATTTTATGAAGTAATAAGCTTATCTTAAACTATTCTTTCTTCCGTAAAATACCCAAAATAACAAATAACCCACCAATAGTTGCAGGCCCAAGAGAGATTGTAAGAAAACTAAAAATGTTTTCATATGTATCAAAAAACAGAGTGAATACTATTGCTATAAAAATAAATGCTACCCCACTACCAATAGGATGTTTCCAAGATAATACTAAAATAATTATTAATACAAAAGATGGAATTAGATGAATAATAAACCCTAAAAACTGCTGTGAAAATGAAGTTTCATCAGAAAATGCATCTAAAGCAAGTAATGATAAAAATAAAATAAAAATAGTTGTAATTATTCTTGGAATCCACATAAGCTTACAGTATTTATTATCAGTATTCATTGTCTACCCCCTCTATCATACAAATATATTTTTTTATTGTTTTTCATGAAAACTAATCTACTTACTAAATCTCTCAGTCTTATTTTTCTCATTTAACCAATTAACTATATCTGAATAAATCTCTTCTTTATTAACTTCATTTAAGATCTCATGTCTACAATCAGAATAGATTTTGAATGAAGCATCTTTAATACCTATTTTTCTATAGTTTTCTGATATTTTTTTAACTCCAAGTCCTTTATTACTCACAGGGTCGTTTTCACCAGAAATAAAAAACATAGGCAAATCAAATGGAATTGTTTTAAAGTTTTCTGTATATGCAAGATACTTCATGCCACCAATAAAATCTTCAAAAAAAGCTGTTGTACACTTGAAACCACAATATTTATCTTCAATATATTCATCAACAATCTTTTCATCTCTAGAAAGCCAATCCAACTTTGTTCTTATAGGTTTGAAGGATTTATTACTTGATGCAAAAAATATTTTATCAATAAGCCAGCTTCTTCCTCTTTGCCCTTTTATTAATTTCTCTAACTTCGCTAGTGGTAAAATCATTTTTAGAAGAAATGCTTCTATTTGACTTGTTCCACAAATAATTGCACCATCTATTTCCTTGCCGTATCTTGTTATATAGGTTCTAGTTAAAAAAGATCCCATACTATGTCCAAATAAAAAAATGGGTATACTATCGTTTTCATCTTTTATCAGTTTTGTTAGCTTATACATATCAGATACTACAGAATTCCATCCATCTTTCTCAGCAAAAAAACCTAAGTCACTCTCTTTCCCCGCAGTCTCACCATGACCCCTGTGGTCATTTATATATACCGAATACCCCTCATCAGTAAGTTTTTCTGCAAAATCACTATACCTTTTTCTATGCTCTGCCATGCCATGTGCAATTTGAACAACTCCTATAGGATTTTCAGTAATATATTTTGTAGTAGCAATATCTTTACCATCAAAACTTGAATATTTAAAATCTATCTTTTTGATAAGACATCCTCCTTTCAATACAACAAAGTCATAACTTAAGTAATTTACCTATTAATAAGATAATATTCAAAAATGTAATTCAATATTATTTTAGCACTAATTCTAATTATAATGCTAATATCCAAATATGACCACATCCACAATACATTTAATCAACTTCTTATTTAATTTGTAATATCAGATTTTCTTTCAAATCACATTTCTAACACCCTCTACATGAAATTTCTATATTTTTCCTCAATTTCCTTCATGGATACTTAATTAACAAAGAATTAACTGCTTACAAACGAGTCTTTGGTGACGTTCTTTACAACTAACTTTTCCTCAGTCTCTGAAAAAACCTCAAAAAATAAAAAGAGTTAATGAAACTATCTCATTGACTCTTCTTATAAATCAACCTAATTTATCTCCCTTTTTAACTTGTTTATCTGGACTAATTAATACAACTCCCTGTTCTGCATATACACCTAACACTAGTACCTCAGACATGAAATCCGCTACCTGTCTAGCAGGAAAATTCACTACTCCTAATATTTGTTTTCCAACCAATTCTTCTAACTGGTAACACTCTGTAATTTGTGCACTAGATTTTTTCATGCCTATTTCGTTGCCAAAATCAATCCAGAGCTTATATGCTGGCTTTCGTGCTTTCTCAAACATTTCAGCTTTAACAATTTCTCCGACTCTTATATCAAGCTTCAAAAAATCATCAAATTTTGCCATATTAATAATCATTCCTCTCTATCATATTTAATTTACTCTTTCGTATACACTCAAGGCACAAAAAACTATAAAAGCACAAAACATTTGGATTTAGATGATTACCCGATTCACGAATCATATACAGCACTTATTTCCTTGAATTCAATCATAATAAGTGATGTATATCTGAGCAGGGAGGGTAATTATCTAAATCCTTAGCACCACATTAAAATCAATTTCTTTCAGATTAATGAAATCATAAATAGATTACTAAAATTTTCAATTTTGTGCAAATCACTAAGCAGCTTTATCAAAAACGAGTCAGAAGGAACCATCCCATCTGACTCGTTAACTCAGCATCTTTATTTATTCGCTTTATATCGTTTGTTTTTATCTAATATTCGTTTTCTTAATCTCAAACTTTTTGGAGTAACCTCTACTAATTCATCAGTCTCTATAAATTCTAAGCAATTCTCAAGACTCATAGTAATTGGAGGAGTCAATCTTAATGCATCCTCTTTCCCAGATGATCTTACGTTAGTAACATGCCTTTTCTTACAAACATTTACTTCTATATCACCTGATTTAGGATTCATCCCAACAATCATCCCACTATATATTTCAGTTACAGGCGAAACAAACAAATTTCCTCTTTCTTGTGCATTATATAATCCATAAGTTGTAGCTGTACCTGTCTCAAATGCTACTAACGAACCGTTGCTTCGTCTTGGTATTTCACCTTTATAAGGCTCATAGCCATCAAATATTGAATTTAATATCCCATTTCCTTTAGTATCAGTCATAAATTCTGAACGATATCCAATTAACCCTCTAGCTGGTATGGAAAATTCAATACGAATATATCCAGTATTTGACTGAATCATATTCACCATTTCACCCTTACGTTTACCTAACTTTTCTATAACTGTTCCCATAAATTCTTCTGGAACATCAATAGAAACTCTTTCCATTGGTTCATGTTTTTTACCATTTATTTGCTTATATAGAACCTCTGGCTTAGATACTTGGAATTCATATCCTTCTCTTCTCATAGTTTCAATTAGTATAGATAGATGTAATTCTCCTCTTCCAGAAATCTTAAATGAATCAGCAGATTCTGTTTCTTCAACTTTCAAGCTTACATCTGTGTTTAATTCTTTAAATAATCGATCTCTTAGTTGTCTAGATGTAACATAGTCTCCTTCTCTGCCAGCGAATGGACTGTTATTAACAGAAAACCTCATAGCTAATGTTGGCTCAGATATCTTAACAAAAGAAACTGGCTCTACATGTTCAGGGTCACATATAGTATCACCTATATGAATACCTTCTACACCTGTTACAGCTATTAAACTTCCTACCTTAGCCTCTTCTACTTTTACTCTATTTAGTCCAGCAAACTCATATATATTAGTTATTTTAACTTTCTTAGTTTTATCTGGATGATGCTCATTTACAATTACTGTGTTATCATTAACCTTTATAGTCCCTCTTTCAATTTTTCCAATACCAATACGTCCAACATATTCACTATAATCTATTGTTGAAATCAATACTTGTAAATGTCCTTCTGGATCACCTTCAGGTGCAGGAATATGTTTGATTATTGTCTCAAAAAGGGCTTCCATGTTTTCATCCTGCTTTTCACTATTTAGTGAAGCTGTTCCTTCTTTTGCAGATGCAAAAACAAATGGGCAGTCTAATTGATCTTCATGTGCACCAAGCTCTATGAACAAATCTAAAACTTCATCTATAACCTCTTCTGGTCTAGCTTCGGGTCTATCAATCTTGTTAATACACACTATTACTGGTAAATCAAGCTCTAGTGTTCTTTTTAAAACGAATTTAGTTTGAGGCATTGGTCCTTCAAATGCATCTACTACAAGAATAACACCATTAACCATTTTTAGAACACGTTCAACCTCTCCACCAAAATCAGCATGACCTGGAGTATCAATAATATTTATCTTTGTATCACCATAATCAACTGATGTGTTTTTAGATAATATTGTAATTCCTCTTTCTCTTTCTAAATCGTTTGAGTCCATTACTCTTTCTCTAACTACTTGATTTTCTCTAAATGTACCACTTTGTCTTAACAATTGGTCTACTAATGTTGTTTTTCCATGATCTACATGGGCTACAATTGCAATATTTCTAATATCATTTCTTACGATTTTCATATTACTCCTACCTTCTTCTAATATATTTTGTTCTAATATTTTAAAAATTAATATATTTTCTCATTATAAACAAGTTTAATGCATATCACTATATATTAATCAGTATAACACAACTTTTATTCTAACATACTTATGTTAAAAATCAATAAAAAACTCATCTTTAAGTTAAAAACTTAAAGATGAGTTAACTAACTAAACCTTTTTTATTAAACTAATAAAGCTTTTAAAACCATGATCTACTCCAAGATGATATTTTTTTCATCAGAGTGAAATAAGTCGCCAGAAAACGTCCACATCCACTCATAGCTCATATTTAATTTCCTGCTACGTCAATGTTAAACAACTGGATTGATTTTGGCCCAACAAAATTATTATCCTGTTGCATCTCTTTAGATAGATACATGTTTTTTTGAGCTTCTTTAATATTACCAGAAATAGAGCCTCCAGTTACTGGAATAACTTTATTTCCGTCGTAGTATCTTCCTAATCTAATTTCACCAGCAAAATCTCCTGTAAGTGGATTCATTTGAAAATCAGAGAATTCAATCAATTCAAGATAAGGCTCATTTTTAAGCTCATCGATTGATTTAGAACCACACTCTACTATAAAGTTATCGATCCTTCCAGTAGGTTTAATATCTAAATAGCTAGAGAACCTCTGATCTCCCCAGTAATTCTTCAATATACCGTCTTCAAATATTGCTACTTTTTGAAGAGGAAATCCATCATTGTCATATGGTGATGAGATAGAAGAATTTTTTAAGAATGGATCTAAAGTAATTGTTACTAAATCACTTTTTATATCTTCTCCTTGAATGTTTTCATTCAATTTTGCAGTAGAAATCTTCTCATAAATAGCTTGAGCATTTGAGTGAGTAAAATAATATGAGAAGAATTTCTTTAATGGACTACCAGTCAAAATAACAGTTTGATTTTTTAGTGAAGGAGTAGGCACAGCCATAGCTTTTTCCTTACTTATATTTAGCATATTTTCTACTTCACCTGCTATCATATCTGGATTGTAATCAGAAAACTTAATATCTTTAAATAGCTCAATTTCCTCTCCTTCTTCAGTCCAGTTAGTTATAAACTCCAATTGGCCACTATAGCTATCATAACTAACATCTAAACCCTCAGAATTCATTATTCTTGTGTTTTTTTTATTTAAAAACAGTTCGGCTGAGTTAACGCAACCATTTTCCTTATTATCCGCTTTAAATATAGCCTCAGTTAGTTTTGGAAGCCACTGTGCAATTGATGCTTGAAAAAACTTGCTTTCCATATTTGGCTGAACAGTATCACAAGGCTTAACAAGTGGATAAGCTTGATTTTTTACAAACGAAGCTGCAAATGATGCTTCGTTTATATTTTCCATTACTTCATCTTCATCTGTATTTGGTGATATATTTATAGTTGAAGATCCAGTATACTTGTTACCATCTTCCTCGAAATTTTTATAAACTGTAACTTGATATTTATGAACTCTTTTTCCTCTATTCATATCTATTTGTTTTTTTACAAAAAATAGCTCACTAGATTCAACTTTCTCTTCATTTATCTTCCAACCGTCTATATCCTTAATACTTGATAATATTTTTAATAACTTATTTGTCATTAACCTAACCTCCCTTTCGTCTTGATATACGCACCACCATCGGAGGTTTTTACCCATTCTTTATGACCTTTACCACACATACCACATCCATCTATTTCTACTTCTTCTGAAACCATAGAAATTGATTTTAATACATCTGGAACATAACCTGTCATTATTACTGGAGATACAATTCTACCTGTTAATTTACCATTTAATATTTCTTTACCTTGAAGAAGCATGCATTGGATTCCCCAGTTCTTTGGGTCTTCCATACCACTCATCATACCTTCAAGGAGGTATCCTTTTTCTATTGAAGCTATCATATCCTCTAATCTATCATTACCGCCAGCTAAGAAGGTATTTGTCATACGCGAATAAGCTTTTCTTTCGAAAGACTCCCTTTTACCATTACCAGTAGGTTTAGTTCCTAACTTCAGAGAAGAAAGTAAATCTGAAATTCCTGTTTTCAAAATACCTTTATCAATAATAACTGTATCTGTTCCAAGTGTTCCTTCGTCATCAAACAAGTATGATGAAACACTTTCAATAGCAGTAGCACCATCGTGCATTGTAACAAGCTGGGAGGCAACAGGCTTTCCTAAATATTCCACTGACTTTGCTCTGTTTTTTACAAACATATCCATTTCTACTCCATGTCCGAATGCCTCATGTGCTATTAGCCCTGTAACGTTAGGAGCACATATTATATCATACACACCAGGTTCAATTTTCTCAGCATCTAATAGCTTTACGGCTTTCGATACTGCTTCTTCATATTTAACTTCTAATTCATCAAATACTTCAACTCCTTTTAGTCCAGACACCCCTTCAAAGCAATACTTTGTAATGCTATCTTTTCTTACTATTGGAACTAATACACCTTGACTCCAAATATATGATTGTTCTAAGTCCTTATTATTGGAAATAAATATTTTAGAAATATGTACCTCTTCATAACGCACTCTAAAGTCTAATAAATAATTTGAACACTTTAGTCCTTTATTCATTAGCTTTGTCATTCTTTCAATTTTCTCTTTTGAGCTCACTGTTTCTGGCAAAATTTCCACCTGACTTAGAAACTGTTTCTCTATAGCATCTTCATCAATAATTGAATAAGATGCTTGATTAATAGATGTTGCTTTCAAACCTTCCAAATCATTGTTTAATTTATTTTTTATTTCTTCTGCTATTTCACTTAAGCTATCTATTGATATCTCATTAAATGAGAATTCAGAATAGTTTATTCCATTATGTACTCTAACAACAAACCCTCTTTCAGACCACATTGAGTCATTGATGCTTACACCAGTTCTTTGTATTCCATAGGTTTTTCCTTTTGTATCTACTCCTAATATTGAAACATACTTATACTCCTCGGATAGCATGTTTACAAGAATTTTTAAATTCTCTTTGTGCTTAGTTAAAAAACTCGACATTTCTACATGCATTCTGTTGACACCTCCCTGTTAAAATCTACATGATTGAATTCATGTTATTATCAGAAGAATATTTTATAAAATGATCTATTCCAAATAACACTCAACTATCTATTTTCTACATTTTCCCTTTTTATCCTGCTTTTTTTGATTTAAATTAATCGGTAAATTCATTATTTAAAAGATTAGCTTTTTTCTCAAAATACTGATATTCTTTCTTCTACTTAATCATTACTTATTCTACTAAATTTACTTACATTATTCTGTACCTTCCTCTTTGCCTCTGTAACTATTTCTTTTGGATAACCTAAATATTCTAATAGTTTTATTGCATTTGAAGTAACTGCTATACCATACTTAATTTTATAATCAAAATCTAATCCTTGTTCACTAACATTATCGTTGAAATAATAGCATTGATAATTATTATAGAGCCTTCTTGCTAAATCTAGATCATGAGTAGCAACAATAATCAAAGCATTATTTTTAAGCATATATTTCAAAATCTCTTCTGACGCATTGACTCTCTCTAAAGAATTAGTTCCTGCTAATAATTCGTCTACGATACATAGAGTGGGATATTCTCTTTCTGATAGTTTTATCATATTAAACAATCTTTCAGATTCTGCGAAGTAATAGCTTTTACCTTCTGTTAGATCATCGGTTTGGCTTATTGATGTTAAAATATGAAATAAACTTCCATTATATGATGATGTTAAACAAGTATAGATTGTTTGTGCAAAAACAACATTGATTCCTATTGTTCTTAAAAAAGTTGATTTTCCAGCCATATTTGAGCCTGTAATCAATATACCTTTTTGATTTATCTTTATAGTGTTAGAAACAGGATTATCCAACAACGGATGCCGAACGTCTACTAACTCTAAATAGCCTTCATTATTAAAGAATGGTTCTGTAAAATCATCTAGCTCCTCTCTATAAGAAGCTATAGATTGTAACGCATCGATCTCACCAAGTAACAAGAATATCTCTTTTAATTCGTTTATATTTTTATTAATTAGATTAATTGACGAATTAAAGCTATTTACCTCTAATAAAAATTGAATTTTAATATATTCATATACACAGGCTAAAACATCTAAAGATTTTATTGGTACTAAAAAAATAGTTTTATCTAATATCTTCTTTGAACATTTAGTAATCTCATTAAATCTAGTTTGATATCCTCTGATTCCTTTGATATCTATGTTTTCAATTTGTAATGCCGTTTTAATCATTCTACATAAATAAGTTATAATTGGTATTTTATGAGCATATTTCTTATTCATATAATAATGAATAAACATGTTTGTAAGAAATATTGGGAATATAATTATAATTACCTTTATCCCCATAGATTTTATAAAAAACAAAGGCAATAATGCTAGTAATGACATTATATAAAACAGATATCTATACTTATTAGGTTTAGGAATATCCTGCCATATAAAATCATAAATACTTTTAGTTGAATCTCTACCTAAATCTAACAAAGCTAATTGAGTTTTTATCCTTAATAATTCATCCTTCCTAAATGCTTCTATTGTCGCACTCCTTTTCGAAAGTTTTCTCTTATCAAATAATGGATTTCTCAATAAATCATATAAAACTGTTTCGCCAGGTGTTGTAAGGGTACGATCAATCTTGGCATATATTCTGTTCATATTTAGATCCTTCCAAGTTTGATCATCAAGATAGTTCTTTAATCTTTGTTTATTCAAATACTTAAACAATCCAGATATTTGTTCAAAATCTCTGTCAGCTATTCTTTCTTTTCCCCATTTACTCTTTAAATCTATGCTATTCTCTAATGTTGTGTATCTGTTATATATTCTTATGTAAAAATATGCTAACGGAATTAACAATAAA
This sequence comes from Thermohalobacteraceae bacterium, assembly GCA_030625765.1. Taxonomy (GTDB): domain Bacteria; phylum Bacillota; class Clostridia; order Tissierellales; family VENL01; genus DAOUQG01. Next base: position 23,830 of record DAOUQG010000002.1, read on the forward strand.
TTTCCTGCATAATATCTTTTGTCAATCTCTGTTCCAAAGTAAATGGATAATAAACCTGCAAGTATTAATAATACTACAATACTATAAACAAAGATTTTGTATCTTTTGAGTATTTGCGAATTTGCATTTTTAATATACCAATCATTTTTCCGTTTCAAAATATCACCTCAATCATTAGATTCATATTATTAAATTCTACTGTCCTTTTCTACTAAGCTCGATAAGCCTAAATCAATATTTTAGTATAATCTATAAAATTCCTACTATGTCATATTATAGCATATTCTATTTTGTATGGTGCGTCAAGCTAGAATCCATTATTAGCTACATATAAAAAGCTAGTGACCTTTATATTCACTAGCTTTAATAGTATTTTATCATACAATCCATATTTTATGAACAATGCCTTACCTTTATGAGGCTCTGCATATTCTATGTATTTTTTGCTATTTCAGAATCTGCTATAATAACTACATAATTAGAATTAGATAAATCATTCAAATCGCTGACTTGTTATATCCAACAAATGCTGTTTCTGAGACTAACCTTCCTCTTTACATGTGTTGATATATAAATCAGAACCTAGTAAATATAAGTGGCCATTTTTTTAATTGCTGTAATAAATTGTTACTACATCTTTTTCAGCTTCTTCACTGCTACATCCAACTAAAGCTATAACCAAAGTTAGTGCTAATAATACTGCTAAAAATTTTTTTACTTTCATAATTTCTCCTCACTTTCAAAAAATATAATTGTTATATTTTAAAAGCTTTAACAGATTCAGACAAGCTCAATACCATATTGTTTAAATCTTCTACTCCTACTTTAACTTCTTGGACAGCTACTGTTTGTTGGTCTGCTGAAGCAGTAATTTGTTCAGTAGATGCAGCTGAAGTCTGAGCAATTAATGAAATATTTTGTATAGAATTTAACACACCATTCTTTCCTTCTCCAATATACTCTATTTCATTATTTACTTGTTGGATATGTCCAATGATATCGTCAGCAGACTGCTGTATCTTATCGAATATTTCTTCAGTTTGAATCAAGTGTGTATTTGATTCATCGACTATTGTATTCACCTGATTCACTGATGTATTAGTCTCATAGATAATATTTATAACTTCTTCGATTATATTCTTGATTTCTAAAGTTGCCTTAGAAGATTGTTCGGCTAATTTTCTTACTTCTTCAGCAACTACAGAAAAACCTTTTCCTTCTTCTCCAGCTCTCGCAGCTTCTATAGCTGCATTTAACGCCAATAAATTTGTTTGCTCTGCTATAGAATTTATCGTATCCACTATGAGTCCTACTGATTTGGATTTTACAGACAAATCTTCAATTTGCTTACTTACAGTTAGAGAAATCTGTTTATTTTCTGAAAATTTGTCCTCAAGCTTTGCAATTGCCTCTACACCTAGATCGTTTTTCTCTTTCATATCTGATGCTTTTCGACCAGATACCATGATTTTTTCTGTAATTTTTTCTAGACTATCAGAAAAATCCAATGTGAGTTCAGAGCATTTATTTGTATCAAATGCTTGATCGTTAATACCTTGTGCTATATCCTGTATTGATTTTGATATTTCTCCACTTGAAGCAGTTATCTCTTCAATTGAAGCAGTTATTAAATGTGAATACTCCTCAACATTTACAGATATAACCTTAATATTATTAACTATGTTCCTGATATTTCTTATCATTTCATTAAAACTGTTTGCTAATGTTCCAATTTCATCCTTATTTTTTATATTAATAGAAACATTCAAATCTCCAGTTTCTACCTTTTTCATAGCATCCGTAAGTTTTTCAAAAGGTCGTAAAAATAGTTTATTAATCAACAAGTATACAATCGTTACAAATATTACAATCGTTAATAGTAATGTAATTATTGCAGTAATTTTAAATAAATTAAGTGGTTCAATAAACTCGCTGATTGGAATTGCAACTACTGCAATATAATTTCCTACCTTTTTATAAGTTACATACTTCTCAACCCCATCATATTCATAATTAAAATTATCTTCTTCCTTGCTAAGAATTGTTTTTCCCCAATCATAATCATGTAAGCTTATACCAATAGATTCTTCTTCAGGGTGTACTGTAATAATGCTATCACTATTTACTACATACCCATATCCATTTTCACCAATTCTAAGATTATCAATTAATACCCACAAATCATCATTTTTTTGTATAGCAGACGCTAATACATTTAGCTCATTTTCTGCCTGCTTATATAACTGTTTTAAAACAATATCTTTAGCAAAATAATACCCGCCAAATCCTATAAACGAAATAATAATTGTTAGAATCAGTACAACTGGTATAAGGATTTTATTTTTTAAATTCATTAATATCCACCTTTCTATGCAAATAATATAATTTTTATCAATATACTTAAAAAAACACTTAGTAGATATTTAAGTTATTGTTATAATATTGTAATTCAACATTTCATTGTATTTTCCTTCAAAATTAGGATGAATTTTGTCATTTTTAAAATAAAATTCTGTCTCGATATTATCCTTAATTATAAACAGCATAGTTTCGTAGTTTCATATTATTATAAAAATCCTATATGCTTCTATTTAATATTTGTAAATATTGACTTTTATCATAATTTATAATATTATCAATATTGATAATATTATAAATTATGATAAGGATGATTAGTCTTATGAGTTCAAAAAAAACCAAACTGTTATTACATCCAACTCGTTCAAAAATAATTAGAATTTTAGCTAATAATGAAATGACAACTTCTGAAATAATGTCTGTTCTTCCTGATATTCCACAGGCAACATTGTACAGAAATATTAAACTGTTATGGGAGAATAACATTATTACTGTTGTGAAGGAAGTAACCATAAGAGGAACTATCGAAAAAACATATACATTAAAAAAAGGTGCTGGGAAACTTAGTGAAGTAGAAATTGAGAATATTTCAGCTAAGGAGTTAATGGACATTATATCCAGTTTCATATCAATAATTTATTCTGACTTAGATACATATATAAATAATGAGAACAGTAATTTTGATTTTACGGAATTGCTAATTGAGCAAAAATCTATCTTTCTAAATAGAGAAGAATTAGTTGAACTAAAAAAACAACTTTTGAATGTAATTAAACAATATGCTAATAAGAACCATAAAGGAAGACAGCTATTTCATGTAACACAATTTCTAATTCCTGATGTAATTTTAACAAATGAAGATAAAGATTTAGGATAAATAAAAAAAATTATATTGAGGAGGAATACTTAATGTCTATTTTCCCTGAATTTGGTTTGTCATTGTTTAATGCATTTTATTTTTCTATCATTATCATATTAGTTAGATACTTTTTACCTTCAATAATAAACAAAAAATCGCTGCCTGAATTGGCATATTTCCCTTTATATGATGGATTTGAAAACACTGCTTTTTGGATTTATCAAATTACAAACACACTTCTGTTGTTTTCTACTCCTTTCATTGTTCTAAAGGTGGAAAAATCATTTTTTATATTTGGCATCATATTATATATCTTTGGTCTTATAGGATATTCTTTATCTACTGCTGATTTTTCAAAAAATAAATATAATGGCATAAGACGATCTGGTCTTTATAAACTATCAAGAAATCCTATGTATATCTTCTACTTTTTATTGATATTTAGTATAGGGGTTATGGTAGGATCAATCTTATATATTGCAATTACCCTAGTCTTCCAATTTTTTTCACATTGGCTTATCAAGGCTGAAGAACAGTGGTGTATTAATCAATATGGACAAGAATATATAAAGTATATGAAAAAAGTACCACGTTACATTCTTTTTTAATTCATCTCATTTCATGATGCAAAATGTGTTTGCATGCACAATTTATAGATTAACCAACATGCCTTGCTCACTCAAGGCACAAAAAGCTATTAAGCCCTTCACACTTGGATTTGGATTATTATCTGAGTCGTGAATCATATACATCAGTTCTTTCATTAATCAGTAATTAAAAGAAGTGATGTATATCTGAACAGCGAAGATAATAATCCAAATCCTTAGACAATATTTCTTTCAAATTAATTACATGCTAATACAAAACGTAACATATGAATATGAGCAAGTTTACTAATACATAAAAAAATGATAAACTGTTACTGATATCGTTTTCATAAATTAAACTGGAGGGATAATTATGGAGAAAAAAGTTATCGCAACTGAGAAAGCACCAAAGGCTATTGGTCCTTACTCACAAGGAATCAAAGCAGGAAACATGATATTTACATCTGGTCAACTACCTATGAATACTAGTACTGGTAAATTGGTTCAAGATGATATTAAATCAGAAGCTAGACAATCATTAACAAATTTAAAAGAAGTTTTAGCAGAAGGTGGCGCTACGCTAAATGACGTAGTTAAAGTTACAGTATTCATAAAAGATATGAATCAATTTGGACAAATAAATGAAGTTTATGCAGAATTCTTTAACGAACACAAACCTGCAAGATCTTGTGTTGAAGTAGCTAGACTTCCTCTTGATGCAAATGTAGAAATTGAGGCAGTAGCTATCATATAACATGAATCATAAATTGACACAATCCTCTACTATCTATTTAGAAATAGTAAAGTAAGGACAGGGATAACCCTGTCCTTACTATTTTCTTACTTTTTTTCAAGTATATAATCAATATATCCTAACGTAATTTTCCCACCATCTCTTGTTGGACCTGTTCGTACTCTAACCTCTCTGTACACTACATCTAGGTTATGCTTTTTAAACAACTCTTCAATCTCATTTCTTTCAAAATAGCTATGTATTACCTTTCCTCCGTGTTCATCCTGTAGATATTCTCCTTCACCTACTTTTTCACCTTCACCATACCCATGATCATCAGTAGAAATAACATTTATAAAACATAATCCATTAGGCTTTAGTATCCTCTTTATCTCTCCAATACTTTTAGAAATATCTTCCTTTTTCATGTGGAATATTGAATTGTACGAATAAGCATAACTCATCGAATTATCATCAAAAGGAAGAGAACGCATATCACCCTTAGTTATATTAAGCTCAATATCATTTTCTTTTTCAAATTCATTAGCTCTTTTTATCTGCTCATCATCAATTTCAATTCCATATGTTTTATATCCATGATCCTTAAAAATTGCCAATGGCGGAATTCTGCCACCTGCTCCACAATCTAATACTTCCTTCTCTAGCTCTTGACCGTTGCAATATAGCATGAAAGTAAATAATTGGTTTTGCCTGAATATAGTTTTCATAGATAATTACCCCCTTAAATTTGAAATTTTCATAGTTGAACTTCTTGTTGCATGCATGAACAAACTAACATTTTAAGAAATTAATGGTTATATTATATGTCAAATATTTACTAAATGAAAGTCTTTTTTTCACTGTCCTTATATGATATAATATTTATAGAAAAAAGGGACAGGATTTCTATTGAAATTCCGTCCCTTTTTTCTTATTGTCTATTATTTCTTTTTTATAAGTACTCGCTATTGCTGGAATCGCTATCTGTTGTTTCTGTAATAATTTCATCCTAATATATATTACCATTTTATTCTCAATCCGAATAATTTTTTTTACCCCAAGGGGCATTAGCATATTAGGCATTTCATTTATATAAATAAATTCATTATTCTCTACAATTCTACTACTAACAATTTCACAATAAGGATATTCATTAAAAAATTCAGTTGTTATACTACTAACCGTATTCGAATCGTTTACCCGATTATTGCTCTTTTTTAAGTAATTTTCATTATGATTTAAATATCTAACCTCAGATGTATTTGATTTGACACTAGGTACGATAGAGGCTCCATTAAGATTCATTGTAGTTGAACATTCAAATGGAACATCTAGTGTAAAATGCTTAAGTTTATTAACTGCTCCAATTACGTTTGATTTAGGATAGGAGTAATACCTGATTTTTTTTCTAACAAAACCCTTAAGAAAAACAACATCTGTATTATCAATAAAAGAACAATTAGTTATTCTAATCTGGTTGTCTATTTTCTTTATTCTACTAACTCCATGAGATAATTCAAAGCTTGAATTTAAATTAATCTGTACTATAAATTCTAACAAAATCACAGGCACTTCAGCTATCACTCCTGATGTAATTGCTTCTATTTCGACGGGTACATTATGACTCACCCCTATTATCTTGTTATTTTTCAATTTATTATCACCTCCTACTAAATGTTTTCCTAAATCATAAAAGTAGTTACAATATTTTATGCTATTTGAATACTTTAGTTCTCATTATGTAATAATTGTAATTATAAAAGCATCTGCCTTTTGGCAGATGCTTTTATAATAGCTATATTTTTTTATTCTTCACATCCTCCGCAATAGCATCCGTTATCTGAAGTTGGACCAATTGCCACTTGGCGAAGTTGTAAAAGCTTCAATGTCAAGTATATTACCATTTTCTCCTCAATTTTCTTAAATTCTTTTTCTTCAAAAGGTGCCTTTCCATGTATCTTAGAGCGACAGATATACTCATCAAACTCAACTATTCTACTACTAATCAATTCACAGAATGGTAATTCATTGAAGTATTCAGTACTTTCTTGATTGTATTCTGATAAATCACCTGATAATAGTTTATCCTTATCTGCAAATCCTTTTGGAAGCTCTTCTACTTTAAAGTATTCGAATTCCGATTGCGATGTATTTATAACAGGTTTTGGTTGTGTTCCATTAAATACAACATTTGTTGTACACTGGAATGGTACATCTACAGTACAATGACGAATATCTCCACAAATAGCTTCAGAGTTAGAGCAATCTCTAACAGAGTAATCTATATTCTTTCTTACAAAACCTTTAATAAACAATACATCAGTGTTTTGAAGAAGCATACATTGAGTTATTTTAATTCTTTTCTTAATATTCTTTATTTCAATTGCTTTCTCTGGTAATTCGATTGTAGAGACAACATTAAATCTAATTGTCATCTCTGCTAAAACTACTGGAAGCTTTGCTACTACTGGAGTAGTTATAGGCTCTAAACCAACTGGTCTATTTTCACAGGTTTCTACTGTTTGGCCTTCAACCTCAGCACATCTTTTTTCACAAGGTTTACACTTCTTATCAACTGGTTTGCATTGTTGTTTTGAAGGAGGTTTATCTTGTGTTTTATACTTATATGAAACTTTAACATCAGAAACTGAACTTCTCACTTTTTTGTCCATATAATTTCAACTCCTTTTTAGAATTTCAGATGGCACTATTCCTTGTTGTCCTATTCCCTAGTACATAGTATTCTGATGTACAAATATTGTGATATATTATTAAAAAATAATCCCGTTATTATAACGGGATTATTATATTGTAAAAAAGCTTTTTGTAGATTAAATACTTATTTGATTTTAAAGTAATCTACTGTTTTTGTAATTTTTGAACATATACATGTGATTTCATCAGAAATCCTATACCCTCTCTTTTTAAATATATTTATTTAGGTACATGTTATTTAACAAATTTGTCCTCCGACAATTTTGTCATCTTTAGAGTCATCGATTGCTCCAATAATAGCATATTTAAGACCTTTGACTATGTCGTCTAAATTCATAAAAGCTGTATTCGGTTTATTAGTTACTTGTTCATTAATAAATGGAACGTGAATAAATCCCCCTAGTATATTAGGATATTTCTTATCAATCAAATATAATAATCCGTACATTATATGATTGCAAACATATGTACCCGCAGTGTATGATACTTCAGCAGGTATAAGATTCTCATTCATTATTCTAACCATTCTTTTGATTGGAAGATTACTAAAATACCCATCATTTCCATCTGAAAATATAGGCATATCTATTGGTTGATTTCCTTCATTATCAGGAATCATAGCATCATCAATATTTATAGCCACTTTTTCAACGGTAATATTACTTCTTCCACCTGCCTGACCAACACAGATTACTCTATCAGGATTATGTTCTTTAATTGCATCCTCCAATATTTCTATTGATCTTCTAAATACTGTTGGAACCTCTAGCTTTATTATTTTACATCCGTTTATTGTATCATCTAGCCTTTTCACTGCTTCAAAAGCTGGATTAATCTGTTCTCCTCCAAATGGATCAAAGCCTGTGATTAGTACTTTCACTATATTTCTCCTCTCTTGTCTCTTTAAAGATATAGCTATTTTTTTCTTCTGTTATTATTAGTATTTAGTATGTAATAGATTCCATTCCAAAAACTATTCTAAAACACTCAATGCACATGTATACTTATCTCTAATTATTTCCTTACCGACAGGATCAATCTTTTTCCAACTTCTTTTTATCTTATTTCTTACCCATTCCTTTCCTTCTTCTATGCCCATTTCTTTATTAACATATATAGAATACAATAAAGATACAACCTGATCTATATGTGCCATTGCATCAGCACTTGCAACACAAACATCTTCAGCTGAACACTTGTCCACAATAACACTTGCTCTATGTGAGAAAATACAATCCTTAACTTTTTCAATTTTCTCAGAAGGATAGTTCAAGGACATCAAAATTTTTTCAGCTTCCTGTGCCCCATATATATGATGATCTTTAATATAGTCAGCGTTTTTTATACTTGCATAATCATGTAACAATGCAGCTATCTCTACTATTTCTTCATCGGCTCCTAATTTTTCTGCCATAAGCTTCGAATATTTTACTACATATATTATATGATGACTCCATATGCCGTAGCCAAAAATATTTGTTTCTTTTTTACATGCTTCCTCTGAGATATCCCTCACCTTTTCAATTATTAATTTGCTCATCTCAACCACTGCTCCAATCTGTTTTGTCAATTCACAAGAATTGATGACCATTCTGGTACATGATTTTATTCTACCTATATCACCTGAATCGGCTCCTTAATATGCTCTATTTCTTAGATTTTTTCTTTTTTCTACTTAATGATAATCCACCAAATCCACTGATTACAGCAATGTAAAATGCAAAATCATACCACCAACCACTATTAATGCTCTCATATACACGTATGTTACTCTTAAAAATTCCAATTATTAATGATAAAGGTGCTATCCACCCATGCCAAATTCCTGATAAAAATCCAGCAGGATCATTCTCACTATAGCTACCATCACCTGGTATGCAACCAGTTAAAACAATAAAGCTAATAATACAGATTAATAATATCTTTAGATGCTTAGTTTTCATTAAAATTTGCCCCCTTATTATAAATATTTTTATCCTTATGCAGCAATGAACGAACCCATTCGGAATTATTCCATAAAGCACACCCACAATCTGTTTCCTTTAAGTGCTCAGGACTTTGACGAATCTTCTTCAAAAATTCAGATTGTAGAGCTTCTTTTAGTGAAAAAAACTTCAAGTTTACATCTGAATATGGTGCAAATGGACAAGGCTCAAGACCTCCTTCAGGATTAATATGGACAAATCCCCTTCCTGACGAAAGACACCCGCCAAACTTTGCTTCATCTCCAGGAAATGAAATAAATAAACTCCTATATTCTGAAGAAAATTGATCTAGTCGTGTCTCTAGCTCCTTCCTTTGTTCCTGTGTAATAACTAAGCTTTCTGTATCTTGTTCAACAGGAACATATTCGACATAAAATATTACCTTACACCCCATATGTACTTGCTCTTTTATAAAATCTTCACTAGTTATAAGAGGAAAGTTATCTCTAGTAACAGTAAGAGATATTCCAAAGAATATTTTATCTTTTTTCATTTTTTTCATAATTACTTGAGTTTTCTTATATACTCCCTTTCCTCTTCGATTATCAGTTTCACTTTCAAAACCTTCTATACTGATAATTGGAATTACATTTCTCTGCTTCTTTAATTTCTTTATAGTCTCATCATTAATTAATAATCCATTTGTAAATATTGGGAATATCACCTTTGGAAAGCTTTTTGTAATGTCTAGTAATTTAGAACGAGCAAATGGCTCTCCACCTGCTATCAATATTATTGAAATACCTAACTCACTTGCCTCCCTTATTACACTTTTATATTTTTCATCAGACATCTCTGAAAATGATGAATTATTAAAAGCATTTGAATAGCAACCTTTACACTTGAGATTACATCTTCTTGTAATACTGCTTATCATAAAAGGAGGTACATGTACATTTTTACTTTCCCAATATTTTCTCAAGATGGCAGCCTTTTTTTGCCAGCCTATTGTTCGTAAAATAAAGCCTGCATAAAATGGATTTGTTAAAGATATTCTGAGAGCTTTTTTTACAAGATTTACAATAGATCTATTCATAAGTTCAATGTAATCATATTTCTTTTGCAATTTTAGAAAACCCCCTTTAATCATGCACTAATTACTACTAACAAAGCCTAGTTTATCATATAAACTACGCGCTGGTTCATTGTCTGAATGAACATCTAAAATAATACTATTCATTTTGCTATTAGACATATCTTCTACACATCTACTAAGCAAAGCTGTTCCTATACCCTTTTTTCGGTAAGACTTTACAACACCGACTGTTAATATATGTAAAGTAGTTTCGTTCTTAGGCAACCCTATTAATAACCCAATAACCTTTTTATCATCATAAGCAGAAATGATATATCTTTTAGAAAAATCCCCTAGTCTCCCACTTTGCAAGTTTTCTAAGTATCTATCTGGGCTTTTCCCTGCAGTATCAGGGTCAAGTATCCCTTCCATAACTTCAATCAGATGTTGTCTCAAAAATGGAATTAATTCTTTGCTTTGTAAGGTTACCTTCTCAATTTTCCAATTTACCTTTGCATCAATTGGTTCATTAACAGTTCTATGTAATGTGTATTTCATATTCAACCTCCTTTTTACTCACAGAATATATATTAATAAAATCTTTGATATCTATTTTTTCAAAGCATTGTCTACCTTTTCAGTCTTATTAAAAATTTGGTCACTATATAATACTAGCTTCTTCACAACTGTACCCCCTTAATATATCACTAGAATCGTCTATTCAATATTGTGCCATCACTTGCTATATCATAGTATTTCTATATGAAACAAAATTTTCCTTGTGAATGCCTAAAATTAAAGTGAAACTTTTGTAAAAGAAAAAAATGCTCAATACAACACTATACAAATTTTGTAACATAAAGTATATGGTTGAATTAGCATTTTATAATTTTAGTATCAATTTATAATTATTTATTTACACAAAAAACTACCTCAGCTTCACTTTCATCTAACTCATACCCAATTTTCTCATATAAACTACGTGCTCCTTTATTGTGAAACCCAACCCAAAGCATTGATTTTTCTGCTCCTTTATCTTTTGCTATTTGAAGCCCTCTAAGTATTAATTTTTCGCCAATCCCTTTTCTTCTCTGACTTTCTACTACACCTAAATTTCTTACAAAGCAACGATCCTTCTTATCACCATAAATGCTTATAAATATATATGCTACTATTTCTTCATCTTTCTTATAAACCAAATTGATATAATCATCACTTTTCACCCACTCGATCAGTTCTTCCTCTGATACATTGTAACTATCAAAAATTTTTCTTTCGATTTGTAGTAACTTCTTAATATCACTACTACTTAGTTCTTCAATACTGCTCATATTGTCTATCTGAAAATCACTATTATTCATGTCTAGTACATATCCTACATGTGTATTCTTAACAGAGTATCCCCATTCACATATAGTTTCAGTTGCCTCAAGAACGTTATCAAGATTACCTGCATATGTAAATCTAAAATTCTTATTTTCTTTTTTTATTTCATCAAGCCCTCTTTTTAGATCATCTAATTTATTTACACCCCAAAACAATACATTTTCTTCTCCATCTTTTCCAATTACAAAAAAACCGCCCGCGAACTCATATGTTTTCTCGATTTTATTTAAATTACAGTAAAAAAAGTTTACTGGATATTTTCGTCCTTTTTCAAATATTTCATTTATAGTCATCCTCAATTCTCCTAACTATACTAAATTCTGAGATTCATTTTTATATTATACCTTATCAAAAATAACTACACATTTAGATGTTGTGCTTTTCTAAATGATTACTCACTTTTTCCCACAACATAGGCTGTATAAAAGGATATGTCAAATCTTCTGAGATATCATCAACAAATTTAATCTCAACTATTTCACTATTAGGAAGCTCTTCAAGCTTATAAACTTTTGCATAATACAGCTTTCCAAAGCTTTCCTCCCCTTGGTCTTTTATAACTGAGTACGTACAAACTGGATGTAAATCAAAATCCTTTGCCCCAGTTTCTTCATATAACTCCCTCTTAGCAGCACCAAAAGCTTTTTCAAATTCCTCGATGTGTCCTCCTGGAATCTCCCAAGTATCTCTATCTCTGTGTCTTACCATAATCCATTTGTCATTATACCTTGCCATCATTACAACAAACTTCATTTTTGATTCTATAACTTCATTTTCTGAATAAAATTTAACTTGTGTCATTTCTACCCATACCTCACTTTTCCTGCATTTTTATATATATCACCAGAACCGTTCCTGTGATATATTATAGCCCTATAGCATCCTTGTAGCCCATGTAACTTCCTGCGCATGGGAACTCTTTCATCGCTATTTCTTTAAATTTACATGTAAACCCGTAATTTTCTAAATCACTAATAGGTACTAGTTTCACATCTGAAATTGGATTACTGTCAAATTCATTAGTAGGCAGCGTTATTTCTCCTGAAACTCTTTCAAGCAAAAATGTCATATGTATCAAAGGTGGTTCTGTGTCAGTCTTATCACAAACATACAGCAGCTTAGATATTCGAGCTTCTAAACCAGTTTCTTCCATAATTTCTCTAAGAATCCCCTCTTCTATTGTTTCACCCTTTTCAAGTCTTCCACCTGGCAATGACCATTTTCTTTTTGATGAAACATTCTGCTTTACAAGTAAAATATGTTCATCTTCAATAAGAATACCAGTAACTCTTATCTGAAACAAATAATTCTCTTCCATCTCTCTTCCTCCATTTTACTTACTTTATCCATCTATATATAATGCCTTGAAATAATGTCCTTCACCTTCTATGAAAGTTGGCTTTGCAATAAACCCTACTTCCATTAAATAATTATTTATCTCACCAAAAATCTGATGCCAAATCTCATTAGCCATATCTTTTATGTCAACCATATGTCTAATAGAAGTTAGTTGTAATACATTCTCTGCGATATATCTAAATGCTTTTTCAACTTCCTCACTGATATGTAACAATACCATTTCAGATATTTCATTTAATACAACCTTATCCTGTACCTCAAATATTGGAATTTTTACTGTAATTATGGAAGATTCATCTTTAAACCCTATATATTCCATTACTTTTAAAAAATCTATCATCAACTTGTCTTCATTTTTGAATTGATTATAACATAACTTCTTATTAGCTATATCTAATAATAATTCTCCCAAATCCTTAACCAACTTGTCGTTAAACCCTTTAAGTAAAGCATTGTATGCTTGTCCAACTTCCTTATATTTTGAGCCATGTATAAGATTTCTTTGATAGCTCACCAGTACACCTCTCATACCCTTCATTCTAAGTCCCTGATCATCACCAAAGCTACTAAATCTAATATTTTCACTTTTTGTGTTGTTGCTACAGCAAAACAACTTATCACTATATTCTCTTACCTTTTTATTTTCTTCATATCCAATAATCAGATAGTCTCTATTTCCTGGTTGGATTTTCGAGATATTTAGTATTCCTTTTTCAGCAAAATAATCTAAGCCCTGCCAGTCTAAAGTACGACAAGCAATAATGTGATACAGTAAAATACCTATAGAAGTGTTATCACAATGTTTTAGATTCTTAATTTTTTCAACTATCTTATTCTCTAATTCAATGATTTTTTCTCCTAGCTTCCTCGATAAATGTTTATTGGCTTCCTGTAATAATAAAACATCTTCTTCTAAATAAGCTTGAAAATTTAGCTTAAACCTTCCATTGCTTTCTGTTATAGCATTTATCTTTTTGAGTGCATTTAAACCTTTGATACAACCTTTTACCTCAATATTCAAAAGCTTTGCAATATCTTGTGTAGATAATGTGAATGCTTCATTTTTCGCTATTATGTATAGTATTTCTGGTACATATTCAATTGATTTCACATATACAGGATGGTACTCATCATATGCTCCTGGATCACCACAATGATATAATTTTATTTTTTCCATTGTAAAATCTCCTCCTATCATTATAAAATCATTGTTCATGTTTTATCAAATAAAAGAGATTTATCTCATCACCCTTCCTTATTCAATCCTCTATACCTTGCTGTCCTTAGTTCATCTATGTATGCAGTAAGCTCAGGCATGTTCGAGTCTTTTGCTTGCTCGATTGCCAGCTCTACATCATAGGGAACTCTAACAAAATTTATAGAATAACTACTAAATTCTCTACTGTTATAATTACCCTCAATAATAGCATACGACGCTTGAGGAATATCTAAAGGATTTCCTACGCTTCCAGCATTAAATAATGTTTTTCTTTTAAAATTTTGAATATATGCATTATGAACGTCACCATATCCAACTACATCTGGTCGAACGTCTCTTTTGCCTTTTGTGGTTAATTCAGTATTATTAAACATAGATAATCTTTCTTCAAAAGAAGACCAGTCTTGTACTCGATGATAAATACCTTTTGCAGAAGCATGAAACAATCTTACTAATCTCCCACTTATATAAAAATCATGTGAATAGGGTAAATCTCTTAAATAATTAATTCTTTCAGAATCTAGTTGATTTTGATACCACTTAATATTTTCGTTTTCAATGCATTTTGTCATCATATAATCCCAGTTTCCTTGTACTACAACTTCACAAGACTGTCTTATAACATCTATAGCTTCTTTTGAGCATGGACCTTTTCCAACTAAATCCCCTAAACAAAATATCCTTGAAATCCCTCGTTTTCTTATATCATTTAAAACAGAACTAAGTGCTGGAATATTTCCATGAATATCTGATATTATTGCTATATTCTCCAAAACACCAACCTCCTTAACCATTATCAGATTAACCAACATGCCTTTCTCGCTCAATACACAAAAAGCAATGAAATTTCAACATATTTGAATTTTCATAAAAAACTATTTTCTTTCAGATAAAAATTATCATAGTCGAAAATATCTTTGTATGTTAAGTAAGTTTCCAAATTCTATTCAAATAAGCTTAGCTGAACTGATTTATCTTCATAAAACATTTTGATACGAGTATCAATATTGTTTTCTTTACATTTTTGTTTGAATATTTCTTTTAGTAGCTTAACATTATTAGCTGCACATCCATAATTATTCCCATACTTAGCTTGATATTTTTGTCTAAACCCCGGAAATAACTCATCTAATTTATTGTAATAATACACCCTCTGTCTATCTCTTAAAGTCATACCAAATGAAGCAATAATGTATTTTGCACCACTACTAGCTCCTTTCTCAACTATATCAATAATATTTTCTTCGTTATCTTCAATAAAAGGAAGAATAGGCATCATTGTAATACCTGTATATATCCCCGCATCGGATAATATCTTCATAGCTTTCAGACGTTCCGATGGAAGTGATGCACCAGGTTCAATTTTTTTCGCTAATTCATCATCAGTTGTTGTGATTGTAAAAGAAACTGCTGCGTAAACCCTGCTAATATCCTTCAAAATATCAACATCTCTTGTAACCAAACTACTTTTAGTAACAATATGAACTGGGAAATTGGAATCCCTAATAACCTTTAATGCTCCTCTTATCAATTTGGTTTTCTTTTCTAAGGGAGTATACGGGTCATTCATTCCACCTGTCCCTATTGTTCCCTTAACCCGTTTACTCATAATTTCTTTTCGTAATAATTCTATTGCATTTTCCTTTACTTCAACGTTATTAAAATTAGCAATCTGATAACATTCACTTCTTGAATCACAATAGATACACCGATGCTGACATCCTCTATAAATATTCATACCATATTTTATTCCAAACCATGGATCAGGGTTTTTGGAATAAGATAGTAATTTCTTAGCTTTTATTTTAATTATCTTGCTATTCATTATAAACAACTACCTCTTTTACTTATTAAAGTTATTTTTTTAACAATGCCATATAATTTTAATCTACTACTTTCTATATTATATAATAACTAATGGAATTTATATATATGATTATAAAATTTTGTCATACTTAAGAATATTTTCTTTGGTACTCAAATCTAGAAATGTATTTAATAATACAATCTTTACTCCTTAAGTTATAAAAACATAAAAAAATATAATCCTCTCACATAGGATTATATTTTTTTATTATATTACACCATTACATAAATTGCTTTTCTCATAATAGAGCTATTTTTTTAACTAGTGCCTATAGTTTTTTTGCTCTTAAAAAATATGTCTCACCTAGCTTCATAGACTCAGAAATTTCAAAGTCTGCTTCCTTAATTAATTCAGAAAAATATTGTAAGTCTTGTTCTTTATTCCATCGTGTTCCATATCCAGTTTCTACTACTTTTTCTCCTATAGTTACTTCAAGACGCATAACATATATATCTTTTTCCTTTTGTTCTTCTATCCTTTGTGGAATTATCATATCCCACAAAACTAATTCTCCACCCTTTTTTAACACTCTATGTGTTTCCTTTAAAACTTTTTTACGAATCTCCATTGGCATATACATCATAGTAAAAAAACATGTTGCAGTATCAAAGGTATTATCTAAAAATTTCATATCACTTGCATCCATTACAATCTTTAATCCATTATCTGGTGCCTCTTCAAGCTCTCTTTTTATCTTATCAATTGCAACAACTTGATTTTTTTTGTATTGTGCTATTATTCCTTCTCCACCGCCACCTATATCTAGAATCTTTCCATTTAACTCTACACCTGTAATATTAACTTTTTGTTTTTCAGCAAAATATAGTCTTTCGTTATCTATTTTTCCCGACATCATTATTCCCCTTTCATTGATGAATTTTATTTATTTATTCCATCTTTTATCAATATATATAATTCTTTACTATATTTCAATATTACTTCATTATTTTTATTTTTTTGTTTTATTTTTTGAATTTTTTTAATATTGAATTGAAAATGTCAATGTTCACATTTTTATGTGATATGAATATCATATTGTGGAAATATTTATAAGGAGGGAATAGATATGATTATGTTTAGTATACCACCAGGAAAACATAAACTACCCCCATTGCCTTATCCATATAATGCATTAGAGCCAATTATAGGTGCTGAAACAATAAGAATTCACCATAATCGTCATCATAAAAGCTATGTAGATGGATTAAATAAAGCTGAGCTTGAGCTTGTGAAAGCTCGAAATGAAGGAAATTATGATTTGATAGATTATTTAGAAAGAGAAATTGCGTTTAATGGGTCTGGTCATATACTTCATAGTATTTATTGGACAATAATGACTCCACCTAATTTAGGGGGACAGCCTGGTCCAATAACATCATATGAAATTGCAAAAGCTTTTGGAAGCTTTTCAAATTTTAAGGAGCAATTTAGTTCAGCTGCTGAAAAAGTAGAAGGCTCTGGATGGGGAATCTTGGCGTGGCAGCCAGCATGGAGAAGGTTAGTAATTCTAACTGCTGAAAAGCATGAAAATCTAACTCAATGGAGTAGCATTCCTATTCTTGTTGTAGATGTATGGGAGCATGCTTACTATTTAGATTATCAGAATAAAAGAAAAGAATACATTTCTCGTTGGTGGGAATTAGTAAACTGGTATGAGGTTGAAAGACGTTTAATATTAGCAATGCAGGGGATAACTCCATTAACAATGAATTGTTTATAAATAACAAGCCCAGCTAAACTGCTGGGTTCTAATATATTTGATAGCTTAACTATAATTCAAAAACGCAAAATATGGATAGAATATATTTCATATAACTATCCGATGATAAAATAATTAAATCTTAAAATTTAAAAAGCTTTAATTACCTCCGGCCATCATTTCTGCCATCTCTGCTGCAGTAATCTCTCCTGCTTGCATTTTAGCAATTAGATCATCAATTTCTTTTTGCGATAGTACTCTCCCTGCCCCCGACAATTATTATACCTCCTTTTGAAATGTTCCATTTGTTGATATAAAAAATACCCATTCATTATATTATTGTACCATATTTTATAATTTTATGGAATAGTTTCATACCACATTTAAGTAAATATAAAATCCATACTCTCTATCAATTAGAAAGCACGGATTTTAATATTGTTTATCTAATAATCGTATATGGTATAGGTTAACAATGATGTAACAATCTAGTATCAATGAAACAATTATATACATTATTTTTCTCATAATTTTCAATATTTGTTTCATAATACAACAAATATCTCAACAAATCTTAACAACTATTCGAATTTATAAATTACATTTTCATTTTTATCAAGTACATAAACTTTTTTAGAAAATGCATTTTCACTATCTTCTCTTATAATCAGATAATAATCCTTTTCATTAACATCGTAAGAAATAACTTCCCCATCATTAAATTCTATAATTAATTTTGCAGCTTCTCTGTTTTGTATCAATCCATACATCTTGTTTCCAGTTGCGTACATTGTTATAGGAGTTGATTGAATATCTCCTCCTCCGCCTCCACCTCCCATAAGCTTATAGCCAAGTGGTGTATTATTTCTATGTATGACATTTAACCCCATAAAATAAAATTCGTCATTAACAAGCTTGTCTACTGATTGGGTAATTTTATATCTATATGAATACAGTAAATATATTTCAGTATCAATTTCTGTTATTTCATGAATTTTTATTGAGTCTTCAATCAACTCTCTTTTCTCCTCCATAAAATCCTTATCAAAATCATCTATTATTAATGCTTCTGCAACTTTCTCAATCATATTATATTCTTCATAAAGATCAATTTTTTTAGTACAACCTGTTGCATTTAATAAAATTAGTATAATCATAAAAGTAACTATAAACATTCTTTTGTTCATTTTTTCATCACCTATCTTAAATTTGATTTACGGTACTCTTTTATTATATGCTTAAGAATGTATAAAGACAAATATTTATTGTAAATAGGTTGGTTGTATATTGAAATGATTTAGTAAGTAGGATAGATGTTTTTTTACATTCCTTGTTTTAGTGGAGGTATCTCTATTACACATCAGGCAAACTATTCAAACAAGTTTGCACCCATGCTAATGAAAAAAGATCGAGAAACAAATTCTCAATCTTTTTTTCATACTATTAAAGTGTACTTTCATTTTACTATATTTTTACATATCTTATGATTAAACTAATATTTGTAATATTACATGCACTACAATATCAGCAGAAAAATGAGC
>DAOUQG010000190.1 GCA_030625765.1 Thermohalobacteraceae bacterium
ATCTAATAGCCACTTTTCTTCCCCAGGTATTTTCTCTCTAAGCCTTGCAGCTGCTATAGGAAGTATCCAATCTTCGATATCTTCTGGCTTAACATTTCCAAGTCTAATATATTCCTTTAAATAAGTAGAATATAGTAACCATTTAAGCAGCTTAGAAAGAAAAACTATAATTTTAGAAGTCCCAGGTGGCATAAAAGGGGTCTTAATCGTAATATATGTTCTAGCCACATCACTCAATGGATTTCCAGAATATGCATTACTCCAATCAATAGCAACCGTATCGTTTTCTGTAACAAGAATATTATCAGGATGGAAGTCACCATGACACACACTTGAACCTTTAGGTAAGCTTTCCAAATAGTCTAATATTTTTTTTTTTCTATACCCAAGTATATTAGCTATATCTTCAATTACATACCTAAATCCTTCTTCTGGTGATGGAAGTTTATCTATGGAAACACTATGTATTTTAACATGCAATCTAGCCATCTGACGAGCAAAGCAGACTATCTTCCAAGGTTTTATTTCTATAAGCTTTAACATTGATTTTCCAGTAATACGTTGGAATATAATACCATTGCGACATTCCTCATCTACAATATCATATACAGCAGGAGAAGGGATACCAGCTTCATATATTGCATAACCAATTGCAGCCTCACTCTTAATACTATCTTTAGGAAACCAATCAAAGTAAAGCTTTAAAACTTTATCTTGTTCCCATTTATATACTTCTGCTGTCCTCCCTTTACCAACTAATGATCCTTTTTGCATAAATTCATCTCCTTTAAACTAATTAATATTAATAGCTTTCTGAATTTTTCATGAGCTAGTACACCCCGTCACTATGTAGTCTGTTGCCTTACTATATATAGGACTAGGTAAGATAAACCTTCCTTTGTCTCCCTAAACGCTTACGCTTTTAGTTGGAATGTTTTTAAGTATTATCATGTTAACAATTAATAAAAGAGAACCCCCTGTAATTGGTAAAAAAGCCGCGGGTAATACATTTACTAATACTCCTGACGTGATCAATGCGATAGGCAAACTAGCCCTTATACCACTCATTCCAATACTTACTACTCTTCCTAAATATGCACTAGGCACTATAGTTTGTACTTCATATATAATAGGTATATCTATTAAAGCCAAAGTACCGCCTATTATTATCATTATTATAATATAATATATAGAATAAGTTACAGCTTGTAATCCTGTTATGCTAAATAATAAAGGTACGCCTATGAGCATCATGCAAAACGAAAGTAAAAGACTCATCATCCACAAAAGCTTCAAACATGAAATGTTTTTTCTTACTCTCTTAACGAATATTGCACCGATAATCATTCCTATAGGATATCCAGTATTTATTATACCATAGTAGACTGCATCTAATTCTAATACATTATTGATGATAAAAGGAAGTGGTACAGTAATGGAAAGCCCTATAAAAAAGTATACAAAAATGTTAATACTAAGTATACTAATAAGCTCTTTTGAATCTAAAATATATTTTATACCTTCCTTTATATCCTTTGTAAAACAAAATTTATTTTTTACTGTGGATTTTATATCTGCATTAAATTTAAAATTTATAAACAACTCTGAAATAGCAGAAAAAATAAATGATAAACCGTTAATAAAAATAAATAGTCTTATGTCTATATATGCAAATATTAAGCCTCCAACTATAGGTCCTAAGATGGAAGATGCGGAATCCATAATTTTGCTAATTGAATTTAATTTTATTAGCATTTTATCTGTTACAATATTTTTTATTGCTGTTTTTAAACTAACACTAAAGATAGTTGTAAAAATATTCATGAGAAAAGTACTTGCATAAATCATTACTAGCTGAACCCCAAAAAAAGAACTCAAAATATAAAAAGTTATTAACAAGACTCCATTCATTAGATCCATAGTAACTACTAATTTTTTCTTATCAAATCTATCAGCCAAAACTCCTGCAAAAGGACTTATAATAATTATGGGGATAGTACCTAATACTAAGGTTATTGCAAAGTTTAATCCTGATCCTGTAAGTTCTAAAACGTATAACCCTATGGCGAAGGTGTATATAATACTACCAAATACTGAAACAAACTTTCCCAAGGCAAATAACACACAATTGTACAACTCACTTTTATCACTAGATTTATTCAATAAAAGTTGTAATGCTGTCATAATAACCTCTCCTTTCTTTAACTTCATTATATTTAGTGGTCTACTGACAACGTCAATATGAAGATTAAGGTTTTTTTAATGAAAATAATACAAAAGATAGGGTTAACCCTATCTTTCTCCGTGATAAAAATAAGCAAATATCTTTTCACCCTGTATAAAGTAGTTTTCAAACTTACTACCTTTTTCAATATAATCAGATACATGATCATCTATTAATCTATATTTTAGTTGAGATATTGATTGTTTTACGTTCTGTAAAATGAAGTTTTTCCGATAATTTACCTCTATCAAACTATTTTCACAAAAGTTCTTAAATATGGTATATGATCCAAATAGATTTGCCTCATCTTTAACATAGTAATCGATAAGTTTTAGCAAAAACTCACTATGTTTAAAGCTATAGTTAGTAGTGCCAACATGATCTAACAATACATCAATAGACTTGTGTTTTATTGGAATTTCTAAAAAATCTGTACATATAAAAACTATGTTTTTCTTACACCCCGCCTTCTCAAGGATGCTTTTTAAAAATTTATGCCTTTGATTATTATAATCAACAGCTATATATAAACAATCCTCTGGTAAATCGTTATAAATGTATCTTAGAAAAAAACCGACTCCAGAACCTAGTTCTAGTAGTACTTTATTTTTGAAATTATCAAAGTTTATTCTTTTATATATCCACTCTAATCCTTCATTAATATTATCTAGGAATACTGAATTATTTGTATTTATGTAGTCACTAATATACTTAGTATACATATCCTCAAAATCAAAATCATTGTGTATTACTTCTTTTTCTGTACTTAATACGCCTGACTCAATGATATATTCCTCTCCACAATCACATCTTAGCTTTCCATCAATAATTTGATTATTAGTAATACTACCATGATTGAGCATTAAATCGCCAGCACATTTTGGACAGCAAAGTATATCCAAGACTTTCAAGCTTACTCCCATTATATAATTCTCTACTTGTTTCTTATTTAATAATTCTTTTAGCTTATCATCAAGATTTTCCTTAAAACCACACAACTCCTCTATTTCTTCTGTGAGATTTTTCTGTTTATTGATAAAAATCGTCTTGTAGTACTCATCTTCTTGATAAGGTGTAAGTTTGCCCAATCGCTTAAACTTAAAAATAATTTTTATTTCATTTAATGTAAATCCCATATTCTTTAAGCTCAAAATATCATTTAAATCATTTTGACATCTCTCATCAAAATGATAATGTCCTCCCTGCTTCTCAGGCAATACTAATCCAAGCTTCATATAATGACGTATTGAGTCTATACTAAGTTTATTTGTCTTTGCAAATGTACCAATTTTCATCTTATCACCAATCAGCTAATTTTTTGTAATCTTTATAATATTATACATCAAATATCATATTATTTAAAACTAGTTTTTCCTAATATACTCCAATAGTTCAAGTAAATTGATAGGATAACTGCCCCATGCAATATTCTAAAACTCATTCCATAGATATAAGATTTAATTTTTCAACACCTTCAAGCCATTCTATGTCACTTAAAATATTTGATTATTAATTGTACCTCACTTGAAACCCGATTGTTATTAAGTCTGTCACATAACGTCTCGGGACTTATGCTCTAAATACTTACTTAGATGTTTTTAAGCCATAGTTAGCCGACGTTTTAAAATTACTATGTCTATTAATCATTAACTCAATATTATTTAATAATACTCCATCTACTCCAGCTAATTTGATTCGCTTTAAAACAGATTCATTAGTTTCTCCAACTGACCCACGGCGCCCTGTCATAACCCAAACTGTACATCCGAGATCATGACAATATTTCACTAAATCCTTAGTAACCCATTCCTCCCAAAGGCGAATAACACCTACACCAGAGTTTACGAAATCTTTAATAACATCAATACTGGGAATTAATCCAAGTATCCTTTCTTTACTACAAACCTTATTTGCCGATTTTAATACAGACAAAGTTCTTACTCCAAGATAATACTCAAATGAAATATGATGTAATGTTTCTATAAATTCATCATGTAATTTATTAATCTTTAAGTCAAATATAAGAGGAACTTTCTTATTATATTCATATAGTAATTTATTGAGAGTTAAAATAGATGTGTGACCTGCTTTTATTAATCTTGTGTCTAAATCTTCAAGCGAAAGGTCTTCTGGTGATGTTTCAATTCCATCAATATTCAATAAATTCTTGTCATGAAAAAGAATAAAATGACCATCTACACTTCGTCGGATATCTATCTCAATTCCATCTACACCTTTGTCAGCAGCAAAGTTAATGGCTTCAAGTGTATTCTCTATAAAATTTTCAGAAGCACCTCTATGAGCAATAACTAACATTTCTAATTCCCCCCTTGAATGTTGGCTAACGATCATAGTATCTTGCGATGGTTCACATGCTTCTTGTGAACTGTCAGCAAATGCTATGTTGAACGAAACCGCTGCCACGGTGGCAGTCTCGTTCAGCCCTATTCTATGTAATTATTCTAAATTTTTCTTGTTTTTACAATATATATTCTTTCTTTTTCTACAATCTCCTTTTAATATTTTACTTAGTTATGTTTTTTATATTAATTTAAAAGGAGTGTGTTTTTATGTCTTTTTTATTTGACAAAATGAAAATGAATTTGGAGTTAAGAGGTTATAGTCCTAAAACTGTTAAGTCTTATCTTATGCATGTTAGGCTGTTTACTGAGTACCACAATGAATCACTTGAGGCTTTAGGTGAGGATGATGTTAGGAATTATCTTTACTCTATTATTAAAAGAAATTTGAGTACTTCTTATATTAATTCTGCCTATAGTGCTATTAGGTTTATGTTTGAATCTACTTTGGGAAGAGATTGGGATATGAAAAATATCCCTAGGATTAAGAATGCTAAAAAACTTCCTATTGCTCTTTCTAGAAAAGAAGTTATACTTCTTTTTAATTGTACTCCTAATCTTAAGCATAAAGCTATTTTGATGACTTCTTATGCTGCTGGGTTACGTGTTAGCGAAGTTTCACATTTAAAGGTTAGTGATATTGATAGTGATAATATGCAAATCCTGATTTCTAATGGTAAGGGTAATAAGGATAGATATTCTTTGTTATCTAAATCTAATTTGGATATTTTAAGGCTTTATTGGAAAGCTTATAGACCTTCTGATTGGCTTTTTCCTGGTATGCCTTCTTATAAGCCTATTTCTCCTCGTTCTATTCAATCTATTTTCAAAGATTCTAAGGATAGATCGGGTATTAAATCTTCTGCTTCTATGCATTCTCTTAGACATAGTTTTGCTACCCACCTTTTGGAGGATGGTACTGATATTAGTTATATTCAAAAGCTTCTTGGTCATTCTAATATTCAAACTACTTGTGTTTATTTGCATTTGAGAAGAATGGATGTTTTAAATGTTGTTAGCCCTCTTGATACCCTTATGGGAAAATTATAATGATTGAGGTTCAAGATATTTTTAGGAAGTATGGTGATGGGTATAGAAATTCTTTTAAGCTTCCTTTACATCAGCTTAAAGCTATGCATTCTATTGAAGTCTGTCGTTCTTCTTCTCTTGGTGGACATATGGAAAAGTGTGATGCTTGTGGTCATGTTAGAATATCCTATAATTC
>DAOUQG010000082.1 GCA_030625765.1 Thermohalobacteraceae bacterium
CCAAACACTTCAACCAATACTCCATGCTTTAAGATCTGAGGAGCTAACATATCTTCAAGATAGCTAATCAGCTTATTTATAAATCTAGTAGTTGATATGTTTGTTCTTAATATAATTCTATTATGAATTTGAGCATATTTAATCATTTCAGGAAATAGCTCCAAATCACGTGTGATTATTATTGCTGGAATAGGAAAACCAAATAATTTATCAATTCGTTCATCTCTTAATTCATCTGCTAAAGTAGACAAATACTTCCATTCGACATTTCCAATTATTTGCAATCTTTGATGTGGAAATCCAGCAAAATATCCTGTTAATTGTAACCCCGGTCTGTTTATATCACTTTTTGTAATGTTTACATCGATAATAGTAGATTTATAAATAACTTCAAATTCTAAATCTTTGATTAATTTATCTATACTAACTTCTTTCATTTTACCCTCCCTTTCGACTCTTAAAGAAACTATATACGGCTTCAGCTGAAAGCTTATTCATTCCCTCTATAGATGTTAAATCATCAATCGAAGCCTTTCTAATATTTTCAATTGAACCAAAATGCTTTAATAGTTCTTTCTTTCTCTTTTCTCCTATACCCTTTATATCATCTAATATTGATCTGAACATCTTTTTATCTCTGAGACTTCTATGATAACTTATTGCAAATCTATGAGCCTCATCTTGAATTCTAGTAACTAGCTTAAAGCTTATACTATTATTAGTGAGCTTTATTTCTTTATTATCATAAATTATTCCTCTTGTTCTGTGGAAGTCATCCTTTACTAACCCACATACAGGAATATTTATATCAAATTTATTCAGTACTTTTTTTACTATATTTACTTGCCCTTTTCCACCATCGATCATAAGTAAATCAGGAAAGACTGAAAAGCTTTCAATATCAAGCTTATTTTCTTGAAGTAATTTTTTCTCTTCTAAGCCTCTACTAAATCTTCTATAAACTACCTCTTCCATGCTTCCATAATCATTTGCTCCAACAATTGACTTTATTTTAAATCTTCTGTAATCGCTCTTTTTAGGCATCCCATTTTCAAAAACTACCATAGATCCTACAGATTCTACCCCTTGTATGTTTGAAATATCAAATGCTTCAATTCTTTTTGGATTTTCTTCAAGCATTAATATTGCTGCTAGCTCTTCAACTGCTTCAAAACTATCTTTCATCTTTCTCTTGATTCTATCACTATACTGCTCTAAGGTTTGCATTGCATTTCTCTTTACCATATCTATAAGCTTGTTTTTCTCTCCTCGCTTTGGGATTTTTATAAATACCTTTGAACCCCTTCTTTCACTAAGCCACTTTGATATAATTTCTAAATCTTCAAATTCCTCTTCAACTAAAATTTCTTTTGGAATATATGCTGAGCCTAAATAAAATTGTTTTATAAAAGAACTAATAACTTCTTCTCGATGCATCTCGTCTGTGCCAGTAAGAATGAAATGTTCTCTACCAATAATTTTACCTGTTCTAATAAAAAATATTTGTACACAAACTTCATCGATACCTCTTGCCATACCAATAACATCTTGATCTGTCATATTTGTAGATATAATTTTTTGCTTTTCTAATATGTGATTAATAGAGTTAATCTGATCTCTATACTTAGCTGCATTTTCAAAATCTAAGTTTTTAGATGCAGTTCTCATCTTATCTGTAATTATGTCTAAAAGCTTGTCTTCTTTTCCATTTAAAAACATTATTATCTCATTTACCATTTCCATGTATTTTTCTCTATCAATATTACCCTGACATGGCGCTAAACATCTGTTTATATGATAATTTAGGCATGGTCTGTTCTTGTTTGCTTCTTTTCCAATATTTAACTTGCATGTTCTTATCGGGTAAAGAGTTCTTATAATTTCTAAAGTATCATTCACAGCTTGATTACTAATATAAGGACCAAAATACTTTGATTTATCCTTTAGGATTTTTCTAACCTTTAGCACTCTTGGGTACTCTTCTTTTGTTGTAACTTTTATATAGGGGTAATTTTTGTCGTCTCTAAGAAGTACATTATACTTTGGTTTATGTTTTTTTATAAGATTTGCTTCTAATATAAGAGCTTCTAGCTCTGTATCTGTAATAATATATTCAAATTCCTCAATATTCTTAACCATAGTCTTAACCTTCTCAGGTTTACCTTTGGAAGACTGAAAATATTGTCTAACTCTTTTTCTTAGCGATATAGCCTTACCTACGTATATTACTTGTCCTCTTGAGTCCTTCATTAAATATACACCTGGTTTATCAGGTAGCTTTTTCAATTCTTCCTGAATATTAAACATATCTCATCACCACTTCTTTTCAGATTATACTATATTATTTTATAATACCACAATTGATGAATTTTTAAAATTTGTATATAATAATCAAGTAATCTTTTGTTTATTTGCGAGGAGGAAGTTTTATGAAAAATTCTAAAAGATTTATTATTTTTATACTATCATTTTTTGCTACTCTTTTCTATCTTTCTGTAATGACAATAGTCTTAAGACCATTAACTTTAATTTCTAGCACTAATACTATACAGTATATTATCTATCCAATTTATTCTACATCTGCACTATTTTTTTTCGTGTGCTTTCAAGCTCTACTAAGACATCAATTTTATGGAAAAATTCTTTTAAACAATTCTATACTTTTATCAGTAAAAGCCGATAAAGTAACAATTACAGATAGATTATGGTTTTATATGTTTTTAGGACTTATATTTGCTAGGACTATTATAAACGGCTTCTCTGCTTCCCCAGTCGTACTTATTACCATATTAATATTAATTATTGCAGTTATCGTTGTAGAACTTTTACTAAGATTTTCTATTAATACTATTAAAATTAATTTTTTAAGAAACGGGATTTTAATTACAGGCTTCGATGCGAGAATTAGCATTCCTATTGCTTTTCTTGGAAGTAATATAAGAAATGATTATGGATTTTTTAGCTATAATGATATAGATGGGTATTTCATATTTCCTGACCGAATAGAATTATTCCTCTTAATGGAAAGAGGAAAAATCATAGTTGAAACTGATTCAGAAACGAAAAGACAGATGATGGGAATAATAGCACAACAAAAAATTAAGCTTAAAAAACATTTATAAGCTGATAAAGAATATTAAAAAGGACACAGCTTTGTGTCCTTTTTAATGAGCTATAATTATTCCTCTAACTAAATTTTCACTATCTAATACTAATCCAATATCTTCTCCAACCTTTAAATCATCTATCTCTAAATTCATTTTCTTATCATTTCTCTGTAAAACAATTACTACATCATCTCTTATTTTGAGGTGAGAGTTTACTTCTATACTATTATCATCAAAATGCTGTTCAACTGTTATTATTCTTTTTTCATAATCAAAAGCTGTTACGAGTCCGTAAACAAAATGCTCACCATTTAAGTAGTTGCAGTCTGGAAAGTCCTTAAAGCTATCGATTATCACTTTATTGTTTTCATTTTCCCATTTGACTACTCCCCCCATCCCTTCAATAACAGCTCTAAGCGGGACATATACTCTGTTATTTAGAATAAATGGTTCTGATTCACATTTAACCTCTTTTCTGTCTATCTCTATTTCGATGTTTCTAAAAGTAACCTCTATTTGTTTACTAAATATATCAGCTGATGTTGAAATAGGAATTAAAATAAATGCTAAAAAAATTAAAATAAATGCTTTACTTTTTATTTTCATAATTACCTCCATAACTTTCGTTGTCATAAACATCGTTCATGTTTTATGAATATAACTTAGATTGTGTATATGACACGAATTTAAGTTTTTAGTTTTATTTAACCAATTATTATCATAGATTATTAACAGAATTATATATATTATACAGTTTGTCCAAAAACTTATTTGAATTTCACTTGATGATATAGTAAAATAAAATTAGATAAATCCAAATTTTGAGAAAGGTGGGAAATAATATGATTAGAAAATTAAATTCGACTTACTACAAATATAAACAGGGGGTATTGATATTTGAGTTACAAAAACGCAGCCAAAATTTTACCTTCCTACCTGCTGAGAGAGGTTCAAAAATACATTGAAGGTGGACTTATTTATGTACCTAGAAATGGAAAAAAATCAGGTTGGGGATGTGTCAGTGGAACAAGAGAAATTATTGATTCAAGAAATAGAGAAATATTAAGATTATTTGAAAATAATTATTCTGTAGATGAACTATCGCATAAGTTTCATTTAAGCGATGAAACAATTAAAAAAATTGTATATAGAAAAGCTAAATATTCTTTGTAGATAATATTGTTCCTATGACTAAAATAGTATTTACCTTTTCTAAATAAAAATATTCAGGTGTTAGGTTTATACTATTTTTGTAATTTATTAAATATTATAGGAATATATTTATATCAAATAACTAAGAAAGGAGAACCCATATGAATGTTAAAAATTATATTATTATATTAATTACACTCATTTTGCTAGCTGGAATTATTATCACAGGTTTTTTCTTCAAAATTGTTTATTTATGGGTATGCAGTTTTTTACTTATTTTTGTAGTACTACTATATATCAAGAATAGAAAAATAGGTGTTATAAGGCTTCTTAGAACATGTAATAAGTACTCTGGAGAAAAAAAGATAAATAAATCTCGCTTCTTAATATCTAGTCATTTTAAAAACAGTAATAAATATAATATTTTTTCTGATTTTTCTCCAGAAAAGGTTGACAAAATTTCACTGATTAGAAAGAATTCAATTATTACCACCTATTCAGCTACTTTGTCAGATGGAAAACAATATATTTTTGAAATTATGAAACGAATTAAATGCAATGATGGTAATGATATCTTTAGTTGGGTAGTAAATGACATCAAAGGACATGAATTTGGCAAGTAATTTTAATACTTAAGTAAAGAACAATTTTAATTATTTATTACCTATTATTTTCTTTCAATTAGTGAGATAATATTATTGACCGGTCGATAAGTTATGAAAGGGGTTGATAGAAATGAAATTAAATAGGTGGTTTATACAATAACTTATTAAGGTAGCAGTGTTTACTGCTACCTTAATAATGTTAAGATAAGTATAAATAATTCATATTTAATAATAAAGCACCGTAAAAACTTAGTTAACTATATTAAGGAGGACTCATTTTGCTAGATAGTAAAGGTTTTGATATTTGGTCAGAAAAATATGATAGCAGTATTTCAAAAAACTCATATGGATATCCATTTGAAGGCTACTATAATGTTCTAAATTTTGTTTATGATAATATTGACAATAAAACATCCAGTAAGATATTAGATATTGGGGTAGGAACAGGATTGCTTTCAAATAAATTATATGACGATGGAGCTCAAATATGGGGGATAGATTTTTCTCAAGGAATGATAGAACAAGCTCACAATAAAATGCCTAGTGCACAATTTATTCTACAAGACTTAAATAATGGGATCCCCTCTGTACTTAAGGATAAAGGATTTGACTATATCATTTCTTCGTATGCAATACATCATATAAATGATGATAAGAAATTAGAATTGTTTAAAAGCTTGAAAAGTCTATTAAATAGTAATGGAAAAGTAATCATCGCTGATGTAGCCTTCAAAACATCTGATGACTTAAATCAATGTAAAAGAATAAATGAAAAGAAATGGGACAATGAAGAATTTTATTTTGTGTATAATGAAATTTCTGAGACATTGGCTCATATATTTTGTAAAGTAAATTATACTCAAGTATCATCATGTGCAGGTGTCCTGATATTAGAATAGTATAGAATTTAATTGTAAATATTGCAATAAACACATTTAAGGAGGTCAATATTATGGGTTTAGGATGGATGGATGTATCTAACCTTTCTTTTAATACACTATTGCTGCTAGAAGAAGTTCAATTAAGCTGGTTACCTATCTGTAATGTACCAAGAAGAGATTTAGGCATTGCTTTAAAGGCTAATCCAGCTGTTGAGTGGTATTTTAGAAATAAATGTTCAAAGCTAAATGATTGGATTGATTCAATAATAGAAAATGTAGATGCTCAAGTAATAAATGATTCTCAAAAAATAAGACAAGCTGAAATAACAGTGTTATCTGCTATAAATGATTGGGTTGTTTATGTTGTTGACCCTTCAGTATACGATCAACAACCATTTTTAAACTGGGATTCTCAAGAATTATTATCTGTAGTTGACTTTAATAATAAAACTGTTATTGATGTAGGAGCAGGTACTGGAAGATTAACATTCGTAGCAGCTCAAGCTGCAGAAACAGTTTACTCAGTTGAACCAATCGGAAACTTACGATCATATCTAAGAGCTAACGCTAAAAAACAAGGGTTTTCAGATGTCTATGTAGTTGATGGCTTGCTAGAAGAAATCCCATTTCCTGACCAATTTGCTGATGTTACAATGGGAGGTCATGTATTCGGAGACAATCCTGAAATAGAATATAGTGAATTATTACGTGTAACTAAGTCAGGTGGGACCATTATTCTATGTCCAGGTAATAATGATGAAGATAATGATATTCATGATTTTCTTATTAATCATGGTTTTGAATGGTCAAGTTTTGAGGAACCTAGAGACGGAATGAAAAGAAAGTATTGGAAAACTGTTGAGTAAATTAAAGTTTTCTACTTCATCTTCAATTAGAACAAACTGATTATGTCACAAATATTCAAAAAAATAACACTATGAATAGCTCGACATGACATAATCAGTTTTATTTAAAATTCGAGTCAAAAAGATATTGTGTTATCAATAAATAACGACTTTTAAACAAAAACTAACATCCTAACATCTTACCCAAAAACTTTCCTGTATATGATTCTGATACCTTGCATATTTCTTCAGGAGTACCTTTAGCTACAACCATACCACCCTTGTCTCCACCTTCAGGCCCTAAATCAATTATATAATCTGCTGTTTTTATAACATCTAGGTTATGTTCAATTACAATTACTGAATTTCCTCCAGCTACTAATTTCTTTAATACTTTTATCAGCTTGTGTACATCAGCAAAATGAAGTCCTGTTGTTGGTTCATCAAGTATATAGAAGGTCTTGCCTGTGCTTCTTTTGCTTAGCTCTGTTGCAAGCTTGATTCTTTGTGCTTCTCCTCCCGAAAGCTGAGTTGAAGGCTGCCCTAGTTTAATATATCCAAGACCCACATCATACATTGTTTTAAGCTTATTCTTAATTTTAGGTATATTTTCCAAAAACTCTAATCCCTCTTCTACAGTCATATCTAGAACATCTGAAATGCTTTTTCCTTTATATTTAACCTCTAAGGTTTCTCTATTATACCTCTTGCCTTTACATACTTCGCATTGCACGTATACGTCAGGAAGAAAATGCATCTCAATTTTTACAATTCCATCACCCTTACAAGCTTCACATCTTCCACTTTTTACATTGAAGCTAAATCTACCTTTTTTGTAGCCTCTCATCTTTGCTTCCTGAGTCATAGCAAATACATCTCTAATATGATCAAAAACGCCAGTATACGTTGCAGGATTAGATCTTGGTGTTCTCCCTATTGGAGACTGGTCAATATCTATAACCTTGTCAATATGTTCTAGACCTTTTACTTGTTTATGCTTTCCAGGTTTAGATTTAGCTCTGTGTAGTTCATGACTCAATCTTTTGTATAAGATCTCATTTATCAAAGTACTTTTTCCTGAGCCAGATACACCAGTAATACATGTGAACAGCCCTAAAGGAAATTTAACATCTATATTTTTTAGATTGTTATGATGTGCACCTATTACTTCTATCCACTTACCATTTGGTTTTATTCGTTTAGTTGGAATCTCAATTTTCTTTTCTCCACTTAGGTATTGCCCTGTTAATGAGTTCATGTTATTCTTTATCTCTTCAATAGTTCCCTGCGCAATTATTTCTCCTCCATGTACCCCCGCACCTGGACCTATATCAACTATATGATCTGCTTCATACATAGTATCCTCATCATGCTCAACAACAATTAAAGTGTTACCCAAATTTGTAAGGTTTCTTAAGGTTTTCAATAATCTTTCATTATCTCTTTGATGTAATCCAATACTTGGTTCATCAAGAACATATAATACTCCAACCAAGCTTGAACCAATCTGGGTAGCTAATCTGATACGTTGAGACTCTCCTCCAGATAAGGTTCCAGCAGTTCTTGACAAAGTAAGATAGTCCAACCCCACATTAACAAGAAAAGTCAACCTTTCTCTGATTTCCTTTAATATCTGCTCTGCTATAAATGCTTGTCTTTCAGTTAAATCAATATTTTCAAAAAAATCTAATGCTTTTCTAATTGATAAATCTGTAACTTCTTTTATGTTTAATCCTCCAACAGTCACAGCTAAGCTTTCAGGCTTTAACCTTGCACCTTTACATTCTGGACACAGAATAGCACTCATATAGCTCTCTATCTTATTTCTCATATAATCAGAATTTGTTTCCTTATATCTTCGTTCTAAATTAGGAATAATACCTTCAAATGGTGCTGTATATGTCCTCTTGCCGCTATAATGACTTTCAAACTCAAAGGATATCTTTCGTTTCCCTGTTCCATATAGAAGTTCATCAAAAAACTCCTTGGGTGCATCACCTATTGGACTATTTAAGTCAAAATTATGATCGTCTGCAATAGCCTTAAACATTCTGAAATAATAACTATCCTCTGAAGTTCCACTATACGGAGCTATTGCACCTTGGTTAATTGATAAGCTTTTATTTGGTATAATTAGCTCTGGATCAACCTTTTTATGATTACCTAACCCATTACATGTTGGACACATTCCAAAAGGACTATTGAAAGAAAACATCCTCGGAGATATCTCTTGTATCGCTATTCCACAATCAACACAAGCAAAGTTTTGACTAAACATCATTTCTTCACCATCAATAATATCCACTATAACTAACCCTTCTGCTAAGTTCAAAGCTGTTTCCAATGAATCAGTCAATCTCTGCTGAATACCTTCTTTTACGACAATTCTATCAACAACTATTTCTATTGTATGCTTCTTATTCTTATTCAGTTTTATATCATCATTTATATCATATACCTCTCCATCTATCCTAACTCTTACAAAGCCTTCTTTTCTGATATTTTCTATTGTCTTCTGATGCGTACCCTTCCTACCTCTAATAACTGGAGATAGAATCTGGATTTTAGTTCTTTCACCAAGAGAGGTTATTTGATCTACCATCTGGTCTACTGTTTGAGAGGTAATCTCCTTGCCACATTTTGGACAATGAGGTGTCCCTACTCTAGCATATAATAATCTGAGGTAGTCATATATTTCAGTTACAGTTCCAACTGTTGATCTAGGGTTCTTGCTAGTAGTTTTTTGGTCAATAGATATAGCAGGTGATAACCCTTCTATATATTCAACGTTTGGCTTTTCCATCTGCCCAAGAAATTGTCTAGCGTATGCAGATAAACTCTCAACATATCTTCTTTGACCCTCAGCATAAATAGTGTCAAATGCTAGAGAAGATTTACCTGACCCACTCAATCCTGTTAAGACAATCATTTTATTTCTTGGCAATTCGATATCAATATTTTTAAGATTGTGCTCCTTTGCGCCCTTTATAATAATCTTTTCTCTTTCCATACTATTCCCTCGTTTCTATTCCTTTAAGTTCTTCAATCTTATCTCTTAACTCAGCTGCTCTTTCAAACTGAAGCTTCTCAGCAGCTTCAAACATATCAATTTCGAGCTGCTTAATCAAATCTGATAGTTGTTCTCTTCCTAATTCATCTATTCTATTTACATTGTATTCTTCTAAATCTTCAGCTACCTTAGTAGCTTCTATTACATCTCTGATATTCTTCTTTATTGTGGTAGGTGTTATATTATGCTGTTTATTATACTGTGTTTGTATATGTCTTCTTCTATTAGTTTCATTTATTGCGCTTTCCATTGACCTAGTTATCCTATCAGCATATAAAATAACCTTTCCTTCTGCATTCCTTGCTGCCCTTCCTATAGTCTGAATCATAGAGGTTTCAGACCTTAGAAAGCCCTCTTTATCTGCATCTAAGATAGCTACTAATGACACTTCAGGTAGATCTAACCCTTCTCTAAGTAAGTTTATACCCACTAAAACATCAAACTTACCTAGTCTAAGGTCTCTAATTATTTCCATTCTCTCAATAGTTTTAATATCAGAATGTAAATAAGTTACCTTAATATTGATCTCTTCGAAATAATTAGTCAAATCCTCTGACATCTTTTTTGTAAGTGTAGTTATTAGTACTCTCTCATTTTTCTCAGCTCTAATATTGATTTCCTTAACCAAATCATCAATTTGATTCTTAATAGGTCTCACTTCCACTAATGGATCAAGTAGCCCTGTAGGTCTTATAATCTGCTCTACTATGTTTTCTGAACGTTCAAGCTCATATGAAGCAGGTGTGGCACTTACATATACAATCTGATTAATATGCTTTTCAAATTCCTCAAATTTTAGTGGTCTGTTATCTAATGCAGACGGAAGACGAAAGCCATGTTCAACCAAAGTTGTCTTTCTAGATTTATCTCCAGCATACATAGCTCTGACTTGCGGTATTGTAACGTGTGATTCGTCAACAATCATTAAATAATCATCAGGAAAATAGTCTAATAAAGTGTAAGGCTTACTTCCAGCTGGTCTTCCACTAATATGCCTTGAATAATTTTCAATTCCTTGACAAAAACCCATTTCCTTAAGCATCTCAATATCATACATTGTTCTTTGCTT
>DAOUQG010000245.1 GCA_030625765.1 Thermohalobacteraceae bacterium
CCCAAAGAGAATAGAAGGTATCATTTGAACTACTGTTAAAAATCCTAAATCTGTTATTTTTCCATCCGAGAGAGTATATACCTTTCTCAAAAAAGCAAAATAGCTTATTTTACTTCCAAATGATGATATTATACCTGCTAAAACTAGTCTTATAAAAGCATTGTTACTTAGTAATGCTTTATATTCGTTTAAATAATTTACTAAACTGTTTTTAATTCTATTTATCATGATTGCGACCTTCTTTATCATATCAATTTTGTCATAAAAATAGCGTAGATATATTAGATACCTACGACTATAGCGGATTTTCATTATACAACTATATAAAGTTTTATTATTTAGAATTACCTAAAATTAAAGTTAGTGAGATTACTTTATACTATAAAAAATAAAAAAAGCCGAAGGCATAAGCAATATACCAACGACATTCTATTCAAACTATACATTTATTATATAGAGGGGTTGGAATATTACATTAATAATTCAATTTTCTTAACTTTATTCTAATTATTGAAGTGCTCATTTCTTAACCCCTTCATATTTAGCTTTTCTAATATTTTAGCATATTAACAGAACACTTTCAAGGAAATTTTTAGAAATACATGATTAATTTGTAATAATGTTACTCTGTAATCATTTTCACAAAATATCATCCCCAGTGGCTAAAATATAAGTATGAAAACAGAGGTGAATTATTTAGGAATACAGCTGGAATTAAATGTAATTTAAAATAGAAGGAAACAGATATGTTTTGTAGAATTAATTAAGAGAGTTTGTTTAAAGAGGTGATTACTATGGAAATGAGATTTTTAACTGGAAGAGCAGGAACTGGAAAAACCTATAAATTTTTCGAAGAGATAAAAGAAAGACTTAACAAAAATAATTCTAGTAAGCTTTTTTTATTAGTTCCAGAGCAATTCACATTGCAAACAGAATTTGATTTGATTACTAAAATGAATTTGCCTGGAATTATGCAATTAGAGGTTTTAAGCTTTGAAAGACTAGCTTATAAGGTTTTAACAGAGGTTGGAGGTATTAAAAAGACAGCAATAAATGAGCTTGGTAAGGTAATGATATTGAGAAGACTTTTTGACTTACATTCACCAGATTTATCAATATATCAGAAAGCATCAAAGCAGCCAGGCTTCCTATATAATTTTTCTGAATTAGTTAGCGAATTAAAGAAATGCGACATTACACCAGAGGTACTAAATAAAAGAACTGAACTACTTAAAGAAGATAGTATGTTCAGACAGAAATTACAAGACATATCATATATGTATACAAAATTCAGCGAATACATGGAGAACAGATATACAGATGATGAGGATAGATTTAACTTATTAATAGAAAAGCTCGATGATGCAGATTTTTTAAATGAATCAGAAATATGGATTGATGGATATTCTGGATTTACTTCGCAGCAATATAGAGTGATAGAAAAGGTTATTAATAAAGCTAAGACAGTAAACGTTAGCTTGACACTGGATTTTAACAATATAAGGGATAGAGATCTATTTTCACCTTCGTTATATACTTATGATAGGCTTAGAGAAATATGTAGTACGTTTAATATTAAGTACTCGTTAGAAAAGCTGACAAATGAAAAAATTCCAAAACATGAAGAGCTCAAGCATTTAGAAAAGGAGCTATTTTCATACCCTTATGAAAGCTATGAAAAGGATATAAATAACATTAAGATGTACATGGGCTCTACTCCTTATTCAGAAATAGAGGGAGTAGCATCTCAAATCGTTTCATTAGCAAGAGATAACAATTATAGATGGAAGGACATAGCAGTAGTAGCTCCTGCTATGAATATGTATGCTCCGGTGATAAAAAGGGTTTTTAGTGAATATGAAATCCCATTTTTTATTGATGAAAAGAGAAGTATAATGAATAATTTGATAATAAAGCTTATATTATCAGCTTTAGATATGATTAATAGACATTTTAGATATGAAGATGTGTTTAGATATATAAAGACTGGTTTTGCAGATATCTCTAAGGATGAATATGAGTTATTAGAAAATTATGCTTTAAGATATGGGATACAAGGAGAAAAGTGGTTTAAGGATTTTGAATATGACAATGAAAGCTTAGAGAAATTAAATGAAATTCGTAAAAGACTTATATCACCATTTATTGACCTTAGAAAAAGACTTAAGAATAAAAGCAATGTTTCTGATATGACTATAGCAGTCGTTGATTTCTTAAGGAATCTAGATATTGAAGAAAAGCTAGATGCTTGGATAAACAATTTGACTAAACAAGGTTACTTAGAATATGTAAACGAAAACACTCAAATATGGAATATTGTTATGGAGGTTTTTGAACAATTAGTAGAAATTCTTGGAGATTCAAAGATGACTCTAAAAGAATATATAAATGTATTACAAACTGGTTTTTCTGAGTATAAAATCGGAATAATTCCACCAACTATAGATCAGGTGTTAGTAGGAAGCTTAGAAAGGTCTAAAAGTCATGATATTAAGGCTTTATTTGTAGTTGGTGCAAATGATGGAATTTTACCATCAGGTATTTGTGATGATGGAATTATTTTGGATGAAGAAAAGCAAAAAATGAAAGACATAGGTATATCCATCACATCAGATATAGAAACAAGGTCATGTGAAGAGAGGTTTAATATCTATACTATGTTTTCCAAGCCTTCAGAAATAATATTTATTAGTTTTTCATTAGCAGATATTGAAGGTGCTACTTTAAGAAGCTCGATATTTGTAAATAGAATCAAGGATATTTTTCGCAACGCTAAGATTGAAAGTACTATTACTATGAATGATGAAAAACAGCTACAGCAAATTACAAGGCCAGTAGCTACATTTAAATATTTAACTGAATATCTAAGACATTATATAGATGGAAAAGAGATTCCAGAGTTTTGGTGGGATGTATTTGATTGGTATTACAATAATGAAGAATGGAACTATAAAACAGCTCACATCGTTGATGGTCTTTTCCATAATAATCAGGAGTCGTATATTGGTAAGCACGTTGCAAAGGAATTATATAATACTCCTTTAAGAACAAGTATTTCAAGACTAGAAAAGTTTATTAGCTGTCCTTTTTCACATTTTATCAGTTATGGACTTAAGCCTAAAGAGAGAAAAGAATTCAAGGTAGAAAAATTTGATATAGGAACATTACTACACAATTCTGTTGAAAAATTCTCTGAAAAATTAAAAAAACATAACTTAAACTGGAGTAGTTTAGATAGGGAGAAAAGCGATTGTTTAGTTGAAGAGCTAGTAGATGAGCTAATACCAAGCTTTGAAAACAATGTTTTATCTAGTACACATAGATATAGATACCTTTCTAAAAAATTAAAAAGAGTAAGCAAAAGAGCAGTCTGGACATTAGCAGAGCATATCAAGAGTGGAGATTTTACACCACACGAGCATGAATTTGGATTTGGAGAAGGTGACAGCTGTAAAGCACCCCCAATAATTTTACAGCTGCCAGATGGTGAGGAAGTAAAAATTGAAGGTAGAATTGATAGAATTGATATTATTAATGATGAAAAAAGTCATTAT
>DAOUQG010000208.1 GCA_030625765.1 Thermohalobacteraceae bacterium
CTAAAAGCAAATGTATCAAACCCAGCTCCAAGAATAACATATTGTTTAACTCCTAGTTTAATAGCATTTTCTAACATATCTTCTGTATATCTGCTTCTAGCCAATGGTGTTGGTGCTATTTGATTTTGTATTACCCACTCTAATGCTGATTTCTCATCTGAATATAGATGTGCCTCAGTTGGATTAAAAAACTTAATACCTTCAGCCATGTGTTTAGAAATGCTGCTAAACTCTTTTTCAGTAATAAGTTGATGTGCTAAATAATCATTAAAAATCTTAGGTTCGTCATATAATGAGTGATAGGCACGACCAAAGGCTGATACAACTGCAGTCATACTTGCTTTATTATTTTCCACTAAAACCACCCCTTAAAATGTTTTTGAACTAACTATTGACAAATGTCTCAATGCATGATATAATATATTGTAATTTTGCCGGAAGTTCATTATAACATTTTATCCATTTAAAGTAAAGCTGCTAATTATTATTTAATAATATCTATAAACAAAAAAGCTATGAAGAAATCACACTTCATAGCTTTCTTTTATTTAATACAATTTAAGTCAATGATTTAACTGGCATATATAATACCATATCTGTTTCCATTTCAATACGTGGTTGTTTAATTTTATATTCTTCAAAGAACCAATAGTTTCCAAAGGAATAGTCTTTACTCTTTGATACCCAATCTATAAATTCCATCCAAGCCCATTCGTTATACTTATATTTGGACTTTTTAACAGCATAATACCCACCTTTGAATTCTTCCAGTTTGATATTACTATTTTCTGTTCTAAATTCTTTATCAACTGTTATATTGATTCTATAAAAGAAATCTTCTTGTCCTATTCTTTCATGGTTATAATAAGCAAAAATTCTTCTATTCAAATCATTATTAAACAATCCTTCGTTGTTTGCCCACTTGAAAAAATATTTCCTTGCTTTTCCTATAGCATCCTTACCAATTGCTGTGTAAGAAGCAGTCCACATAGGTTCAACATTCTCAAATGTTATTAAAGTATCGTTATAACTCTTTTCAGAAATAGGCATATATAAATCGACTCCACCTATATGATTAAAGTTTTCATCAAAACCAAGATGCTCCTCCATCCATTGATGTCCCCCATAGACGTATTTACTATCTTCTAACCAATTTTTAAACCTTTTCCAAGCTTTCATTATTTCATGTCCAATGTCGATTTTTTCATCTGGTTTTATTCCTACAAGAGCATAAAGGCCTCCCTCAAGTGTCTTTTCTTTAACATTTTCATCATTTATAACGACATTATCTTCGATAGTAACACAAACTTCGTACCCATATTCTTCTTGTCCTGGTGCTGTTGGAGAAGGATTATTATAACCAAATATACGCATATCCTCTTTCTTACTTATTCCAACCCTATTTATCCATTCTTGCATTACCTTAAATGCTTTTTTTTCTGGCTCTTTTCCATAATAACAGTAGTAAGCTACTCTTATAGGTTCCATTTTTTTAAGAACTTTTATATCAGGATACTTTTCAAGTAACTTTTTATCTTGAATATCAAAATACTTATCCATAATGTTCACCCTTTCAAAACTGAATATTTTATTCTCTTTTCTGAACTCACTAGGTAATAGTCCAGTAACACGCTTGAAAGCCCTCGAAAATGCATCTCCACTCTTGAAACCATACTTCACTGCTATATCTATTATACGTAAACTGTTATTTGCTATATCTTCAGTAGCTAAACTCATCCTTCTAAGCTGAATATACTGCTTTACAGAATAGCCTACAAGAGCAAAAAAAATCCTATAGTAATTTGATTTAGACATATAGGCTTCTTGAGCTGTTGCATTTAAATCCATTTTATTTTCAAGGTTACTTTCAATGTAATTAATAGACTTTTGTATACGTTCATAATAATTCATAAGGGTGCACTCCTTTAATATCTTAAGATATAAATATGTTATCATACCTTTTCTTTCTTCATCCGACTTTTTTTCCAAACAACTAAAGCTTTTTATAGTGATACTCTATATAAAGTGTAAAAAATCCACAACAATTTAAAATTGTCGCGGATTTTAGAACTCAAGTTTTCCATTAAAAATCCTTATTTATGGTGCATTTTACTATGCATACTGCACAGTTGGTTCTTAGAGACTTCCTAGTCTTTGTTTGCGATAATGCTATTACAAACTTTTTAGACTTCAATTGTTTTTACATATAAACTATTACTTCTTTTAAATAAATACATGCCAATAATAAAAGCCATAAATTCAGCAAATGGAACTGTAATCCATACTCCACTCATTCCAATAAATGCTGGAAGTATTTTTATACCTAAAACTATAAATACTATTCCACGACTAGCAGCTATTATAATTGACGCTTTAGCATCCCCTATTGCTGTAAAATATCCTGAATTGATTATATTAAATCCACACATTAAAAATGCAAATGCATATAATTTTGAACCTTCTACTGCTAAGTTCAACACCTCTTTGTTTCCATTGGCAAATAAAGATACTAACTGTTCCCCAAATATAAATAATATAAAAAATAATATTGTACCAAAGACAAAATTAACTTTTGATGCTAGCTTTAATAAATCATTTAATCTATTATACTTTTTGAATCCATAGTTATAGCTTAATATAGGTCCTATTCCATCTGATATACCAAA
Organism: Thermohalobacteraceae bacterium; assembly: GCA_030625765.1. GTDB lineage: Bacteria > Bacillota > Clostridia > Tissierellales > VENL01 > DAOUQG01. Next base: position 2,667 of record DAOUQG010000208.1, read on the forward strand.
CATTATTAGAACTCCAAACTGAGATATATAATTTATTGCAGTAAATGCTGCAACACCTACTTCTCCAGCTATACTCATAAAGGTCATATTAAATACATATATAGTAGTAGCAATTGCAATTGAAACAACTGCCTCGGATGAACCGTTGTATACCATAGGAATTATTACTGATTTATCAAATTTACCTTTAAATATGTTTACAATATTTTTTTTGCTTAACATAGGACGTATTACTACTAATAATGCTGATGTGTATGCTATTCCAGTAGCAAAAGCTGCTCCTCCTATTCCTAATCTTAATTGTTTTACAAGTATAAAGTCTAAGCTTATATTAACGATTAGACTTAAGATCATGCCCTTTAAATACGACTCTGGATTCCCTACTACCCTGTTAGTAAAACCAAATAAAAACATTAAAGCCATTAGAGGAGCAAATATAGATATTATACTTATATATGTTGATACACCTTTCAATAATACTTGATTGGCTCCTAGCAATGTCGCTATTTCCACACTAAATAGTCTTCCTAGTAATAGTACTCCTACAGATAGTGTTGAGATAAATATAAAAGCTGTTTTAAATATATTCTGAGCTTCTTTATTTTTTTCTGCACCTAAACTTCTTCCTATGAAACTCAGTGAACCTACACTTATAATCATACTTAAGCCTATTATAACCTGCATAAATGGCTGTACTATATTTACACTAGCCAGTGCATTTTCTCCAACAAAATTCCCAACAAATATCCCATCTATTATTGTCTGGACGCCTGCTATTACCATAGAAATTATTGCTGGAATTGAAAACTTGATAAATAATTTAAATATTCGTTCTGTTCCTAGTATATTTTTGTCCATTTCTCTACCTCCAAAACATAACAAAACATACAATGAAGATTTAATAAGTATGTTTTGTTCTACTGGAGTACATTATAAACCTTTGTGTAACACAAAAGTCAATTTCTTTTTACTGGTATTTGTATTTCAAATAATGATTCTTCACTTTGATCAGTAACACTAATATCTATCTGAACAATTTGAAGAATATCACCACAAATCTTATATCCTTCTTTCTTAATATATTCAGCCATCTTTTTTAAGCCTTCATCAACATTCCATATGTTTCCTCTATAATATTTGCATGCATACATCCCTTTAGGAATCTTTCTTATATGCCTTCCAACAATATTTTCTTTATCTTTGATAAGAAGAAATAAAATAACTGATTTTGATGATCTATTTAACTCAAAGTTCTCTTGGTTTATAATTAACCCAATACGATTACTACCTACAATAGGAGATATTTCTTTTAGAGTACTCTCTAATTCTGGAAATGCATAGCTTAAGTCAATATCATTTCTAATAGGTTTGGCAAAGGTTACTATTTCTCTTTCTTGAATTTCTTTGATAAATATATCTTCTAAATTTGACACTTGAGAAATTTCTTCTAGATGTTGTATCTTCTCACTAATACTTTCTTCCAACTGTTGTAGTTCTCTTATTTTCTTCTTAAGCTGAGATTGTTTATCTTTTAATATATTTAAGGACTGTTTTAAATTTCTGTTATCAAAATACGATTTAATTTCGTCAATATTCATCTCCAATTGACGAAGCTCTTTAATGGTACCTAATTTTTCTTCTTGTAAAATAGAATAGTATCTATATCCAGTTTTCTTATCTACTTCAATGGGTTTTAGTAAACCTATTCTATCATAATGCCTTAATGTTTCAGTTGTAATATTTCTTAATCTCGCAAATTCACCAATGGATAGCTTATCCTTCACTTTTTCTTCCCATCTCCTAATCATCTAGTTGTTTTTCATTATTAGTACATCTTTACACTTTCAATCTATCTTATTAAACAAATCCCACTCTGTTAATAATCCCAAAAGCTTACCCTGTCTCGTTCCATCGGAAGTGATAAATAGCCCTACTAGCTTATGATTGTCTTTGTTTCTTTTTTTGAAGTATTTTTCAGCATCATACACATGTGAACTACCAGCCACTTTCACCTTTCGGCTTAGAAGTGGTGGCTTCTTAGGTCTAGCCTAAAAACTTTTCCTGTTTCCCAGAGTTATGCCTCCCTTATTAGCTAGGTCTTATTTGACTCTCCACAGGCTCAATCCGTAGTCCCTACGGTAATTTATCTATGCTATATCTTTTTTTCTGTTTTCTTTTAGCCCTTGTTTTAGTATATTGATGCTAGCATTGATATCTCTATCTATATCTTTTGTATGACAATTAGGACAATCCCATTTTCTAATATTCAGTGACATATTCTCAACAATATGTCCACAATAAGAGCATATCTTGCTACTTGGAAACCATCTGTCTATTTTATGTGTTGTTCTTCCATTCCATTTAGATTTATATTCTAAGTATGTGTAGAATTTATACCAGCTTACATCTGCAATTTCCCTAGATAACTTTTTGTTCTTCATCATATTCTTTATTGATAAATCC
>DAOUQG010000173.1 GCA_030625765.1 Thermohalobacteraceae bacterium
CTTTGCAAATACTATTGAAGCTAGTATCATTAATCCGAAAACTCCTGAACCATAAAGTGCTATTAATATACTGTTATCAAACATCTCTTTGGAAAATTCATAGTTCATTGATGTAATTATTAGTGCTGGCATAGTTGCATAGATAACTAAATTTGTCAGTCCCTTTCCCATTTCATCAGTTATTATTTTCAACTTGTGCAATATAAATCCTACAATTATTAATATAAATAACACTGCTGCTTGATTTAATACTGTGATAAATTGCATGTATAACCTCCTTTATTTTAATATACAGTATACTATATTATAAGCACTTTAATCAACATCAAGCAATAATTCTAATGAATATAAAGTATATCAATATATCATAAAAAACCGTTCCATTAATATGCAAACAAAAAAGAGAAGGGTTCCCTTCTCTACAAGTTTCCTCTTGTATACATCATCTGCTCATATAGCATTTTTGCTAATCCAATCCCTTCCTTACTCTTAGCAATATTTTCAGCTACTTTTTGATCATACATGTCCTCAAAAATCTCTGTGCCGGTACTTTTTTCAATAAACCCATCCTCAGGGATTGTAGCTCGCATTTCTTTTAACATCATATGAACAAAAAGAGACTCAAATTCCTGACAAGCAGTTAATAATTCTTTATCTTCCTTTGCATTATCAATCTTAGCAGTAACATTTTCTAAGCTGTTCTTATTTGCCTGCGTAGTAGTTTGATTTATTATATTACTAATATTCGTAGTTCCAATGCTTGGCAATAATATCACCTCGTTTATTTTCCCATTATTACAAAAGCTCTAGCTAGCTTTCTATCTTCTTAGATTATTCGCCTGCTGTAGCATTTCATCAGATGCTTGGATTGTTTTTGAGCTTGTCTCATATGCTCTTTGTGCAGTTATCATCTTAATCATTTCCTCAACCACCTGAACATTCGACATTTCTAGATATCCTTGAAGAATCCTTCCATCCATTTTATCAGCATCAATTAAGCTTGCTTCTCCTGAAGCATCAGTAGCACTAAATAAGTTCATCCCATCACTTAACAATCCTTCTGGATTAACAAACCTTACAATTTTTAGCCTACCCAAATCAACTATCTTATCATTCTTATCTTTTGCTGAAATATTTCCAAGCTCGTCTACATTTATATCTGTCAATTCTCCATCTATTTTTATTTCATCGTCACCTTCATCTAAAATATAATATCCATCAGATGTTGTTAGCATACCCTCATCTTTATCCATGCTTAATTTAAAACTACCATCTCTAGTGTATTTTATATCTCCATTTGGCATTGATACAACGAAAAATCCTTCTCCATCTATAGCAAAATCTAATGTATTATGTGTTTCTACTACACTACCTTTCATAAAATCTCTAGTTGTAGCTGAAGCCATAACTCCATGACCTACTTCTAAGTTTACAGGTCTACCATTCTCATCTGTTAAATTTGATTTTTTTAGAGTTTCATATAAAAGGTCTTTAAATTCTAACCTCTGAGCTTTATATCCAGTTGTATTAACATTAGCAAGGTTATTTGATATTGTATCAATATTCAGTTGTTGACTCTTCATACCTGTAGCTGCTGTCCATAATGAACGAATCATCTTATTTGTCCCCTTTCAATCATATTATACCTTTGCAATCTCATTAATAGCTTTTCCTAACATTTCATCCTGCTGTTTTATCATTTTCTGACTAGATTCATAACTTCTTAATAGTGTTATCATTTTTACCATTTCTTTTACAGTGTCTACGTTAGAGCCTTCTATGTAACCTCTTACAATTTGTCCCTCGTATTTCAGCTCTTGTGGCTCTGAACCTTCAACTAGCTTAAACAGATTGTTCCCTTGCTTTCTTAAATCTTCTATGTTTTCTAATTTTACAACATCTATAGTATCTATAACTTGTCCATCTTGAATAATCTGTCCTTTTTCATCTATTGTGAAATTACCTTCCCCTAATACAATAGAGCCGTACTGTCCAAGTACAAAATGTCCCTCTGTAGTTATTAACTCTCCATTTTCATTTAGTGTAAAAGACCCATCTCTAGTATACATATCTCCTTGGTCAGTATGTACCTTAAAGAAGCCGTCTCCTTTAAGTGCAAAATCTAGTTGATTATCTGTTTGTATCAAATTCCCTTGCATAAAGTTAGTCACTATCCTATCAAGTCTAACTCCGCCACTAGTAGTTCCTATAACTTGAGGAGCAGGAAAAGATACTAAATTATCTATAACTTGCCCATTTGATAAAAGATTACCCTTTTTATCTATATCAATATTAATATCGTCAACTTTTATCAAACCTTTACTACCTAATATGTGATTTTCACCATTTGTTTTTAAATTACCGTCTTTATCCTTGAAAAAGGTTCTAAGATATCCCTCATCATCTATTGTAAATTGTAGTTCTCTATTATAGCTAACACCCTCTGGTGTTTTAACTCTAAAATATCCCGAATTTGTTGACACAGTATATGTATTTTCATCTTTTACAACATTTATTCCAGTAAAAGACTCTAGATTAGAAGCTGAATTATCATTTATTTTAGATAATAACATTTCTGGAAATGATTGCGAAACAACTAAATCCTTTTTGTATCCAGTTGTATTAACATTTGCAATATTGTTAGTTACGATATCCATTCTCTTTTGATTCAATAGAAGAGATGTTGTAGCTGTATATAAACCATTATTCATATTAGGCACTCCTTTTAAAATAATTAAAAACAACTATTTTCTACTCAATTATTAAAATCCTCTTTCTCTTTCTATTTCACCTGTCATACCATTCTCTAATACCTCTATCCAATCTAAAGACATACCTGTACCCATAGCAACACTTGAAACAGCATCTTCAACAATAACAGTTTTAATTCCTGTTTTCTCACTCAAAAGCTTATCTAAGTTATTAAGAAGTGCTCCCCCACCCGTCATATAGATCCCTTTTTCACCTATATCTGAAGCTAATTCTGGAGGAGTTCTTTCAAATACAGCATGAACTGCATCTGCAATGGCAGTTATAGGCTCTTCTAGTGCTTCTAGCATTTCTGATGATGATATTTTAAGCTGCTTAGGTAGTCCCGATACCAAATTTCTTCCTTTTACATCCATATAAACTTCTTTCTCTACAGGATAAGCAGTACCAATCTTTACTTTTATATCTTCAGCAGTTCTTTCTCCAATCATTACATTGTGTTTTTTTCTGATATATCTTACAATAGCTTGGTCAAATTTATTGCCTGCTATCTTTATAGATCTACTAACAACAATACCCCCTAAAGAAATAACTGCAATATCTGTTGTTCCTCCACCTATATCTATAATCATATTTCCATTTGGTTTCGTAATATCAAGTCCAGCACCTATAGCACCCGCAATAGGTTCTTCAATTAAGTAAGTTTTTCTTGCACCTGCTTGATTACTAGCATCAAGCACGGCTCTTTTTTCTACTTCTGTTACACCACTTGGGACGCAGACAATTATTCTAGGCTTGAAAAGCATTTTACCAGCTGCTTTATGAATAAAATATTTTAACATTCTTTCTGTAACATCATAATCTGAAATAACTCCATCCTTCAAAGGTCTTATAGCTACAATGTTACCTGGTGTTCTTCCTAACATTTGTCTAGCTTCTTCTCCAACTGCTAAAAGTTTATTATTTTTTCTGTCTATTGCTACTACTGATGGTTCATTTAGTACTATTCCTTTACCTTTTATATAAACCAACACATTAGCAGTTCCCAAGTCGATTCCCATATCTGCCCTTAATGAAACCATGATTCTCCCTCCATTTTCTAGTTAATATTTTAGTCATAAAAATCTATTAATTTCAAAAATAGCTACTTTTTAACGTACTCATACTTAGTTAATATTATTCTATATAATAATAATATTTCCTTCATTTTTTAAAATTTTTCTACAAAAACACAAAAAAAAAGAAAATAGGATCATTTTATCCTACTTCCTTTTATATCTTGTATATGGAGTTTTTCCTAATGTTAGTCGTTGATAGCTTTATATTTCATCTTTGTAGCTCTTCCACCTCTTATATGTCTTTCTGCTTTGTTCTTATCGAGAACTAGCTTCACTTTACTTGCTATAAGAGGGTTTATCTTAGGAAGACGTTCTGTCACATCTTTATGCACAGTACTCTTACTTACTCCAAAAATATTAGCTGTTTGTCTAACTGTTGCTCTCTTACTAATAATATGATTTGCGATTTCTAATGCTCTTTCTTCAATATAATCTTTCAAATGTCCAACCCCCTTTGCCGATGTTTTGCGATAATTTCAGAATCTTTATACATGTCTATGCATTTAAAGAAAATAATAGAACAAATCTTTAACAATCCTATTTTTTTATTGAATATTGGGTAAATATAGCATCGGATCAACATGCTTTCCATTTTTAATAACTTCAAAATGCAAATGTGACCCTTCGTTGGCTTCAAATCCTACTCCTTTTCCTACTCCGCTTATCGGATTTCCTTTTTTTACTTGCTGTCCTACCTCAACCATTTCATCAGTTGAAACACAAGCATATCTTGTAACTAATCCATCTCCATGGTCCAGTGTTATTATTATTCCTAGGGCAAAATCACTTTTAATAGATGATATAATTCCATCTAATGCCGCTTTAACTACACTTCCTTCTCTTGTACTAATGTCTATTCCATTATGAGTGGTCCATTGCTCTAAAGTTTTTGAATAAACTAATTTATCCATTGCAAATTCTGTTGTGATTGTCCCATTAACTGGCAAAATCATTCTAATTTCTTTGCTATTCTGTTTTTGATTTAAATTATCTTGTGAAGCCTTTATATCTTTTTCTTCTTTAGTTTGTTTTTTTGTTTTATCTTCTTGTTTATTTTCTATATCATCTTGTAAATTTACCACATCAGTAACAGATTTATCTTCTGTTTGTATTGCGTTTACATATTCTACTACATTTTCATCTTTAGCTTGATTTAACTCGTCTGAATTACTTAGAGTATTTAGGTCTTCCATTGATTGAAATTTCGCAAAAGATAAACTTGAAAAATCTAGTTCATCTTTTGTATACTCATTATCCTTTTTTATCTCATCATTTTTAGTGGTTGAAATCCACACAGCTGTTGTACCGACTATACATATGCATATAAATAAAATAATATAAAAGCCTTCTTTATCAAAAATTTTTCTAAACCCTTTTAGTAATTTCCTATATAAAAAACTTCTGTTCTTTTCATGGTTTGGGTCTTTACTAAATTCATCCATATCCTCACCTCCATATCTTATATTTCTGATAACTTACTGTTCTAAAACTTACTCTTACGCACTTGTGACAACTCAGCAGTAGTAACCTACTTCTTATATAAGTTTAACTTTATTTCTATTATCACCACATTTTAGAATTTGATACATATTTTTTATTTTTTTGCATAAAAAAACCAGGTGTCACCTGGCTTAATATAGCTTCATAATTTTTACTCCTGTATAATAATGATAAAGTATTTCTTTGTACGAACTTCCATTATTGCCCATGCCGTTAGCTCCCCATTGACTCATACCAACACCATGTCCATATCCAATAGTTGTAATTTCCATAACATCTCCTCTCATGACAATTTCAAAATTCGTTGAATTCAAACTAAATATTCTTCTTATATCTCTACCACTAACAACTTCATTATCTATCATTAACTGCTTTACTCTCCCACCTTCACTTTTATTAATTAATTTTACTTTTTGAGAAAGATTTTCTTTCGTAATATTCACATTTGGATATTCTCCTCTTATTTTCTGAATAAATTCCTGTACACTGATTTTTACTAATGCTTTTAATCTAGGTGCTCCATCTTCATATGGACTACTTACTGCTCGAAGATATGGAACTGCACTAACAAAAACATCTTCTGAGTTTTCTGTCATTCCTCCACTAGTAGAATGAAATAACGGCTCTATCATCTTTCCATCATAAGTTAATATCTCACCTTTTGTACTTTCTACTGCTTCTTCTATTTTATCCCAATACTCATACATCCAATTCTCTCCATGGCTTTTTCTTAACTCCTCTTTTGATAAGTGAGCCTGACAGTGAATACCTGTACATAATGCTGCTTGCTGATGGTCTGGGTGTCCATTTTTATATTTTTCAAGTCTAAATATAGAAAAGGTTCTTGCAGCTACTGCTTGAGCTTTCAAAGCTTCCATGTTAAATTTAGCTGGCATTTCAGCTGCTACGACCTCTTTAATATATTCTTCTAAGTCAACCGTCACCACTTCTTTAGTTTTTATATTATATACTTTAATTTTAAATCCCTCTTTTATTTGTTCTATACTATATTTATCTTTTAATTCACTTTTATTTTCTTGATTTGGAACAATTTCATAACCCTTGATTAAAAAAATCGGCAATATTATAGTAGTAAATAAAATAAATATAATAAAAAAAACAATTCCCTTCATTTCATCCACCTCAGTCTTCTTGTTTTTT
>DAOUQG010000137.1 GCA_030625765.1 Thermohalobacteraceae bacterium
GGGAAATTAAAATGAATGGGATTAAGAAAAGATGGGTAAGGAACTACATTATTGTAATATTTATTGCAATGCTATTAATAGAGGGAAGTTTTTTAGTGGTTATAAGGAAATACTATTATGAAAGCATTGAGCAAAACCTAATTAATAGAGCTAAAATTTCCGCAGGGTTTTATCATAAATATTTGAATGATGGTACAAATACCTTTGAAAATATTGCTAAGCAGATTATTGAGGATTTTTCATACAACAAGTATGCTGAGCTTCAAATCATTGACGTAGACGGAAATATTCTTTTAAGTTCTAATAACTTTGGATCTAAGGAAATAGTTAATACAGAGGATTTTTTTCATGCATTACAGGGGAAAACTTTATCATGGAGAGGAAAAAATATTAACACAAGCGAAGAACTTATGTCTGTGTCAACCCCTTTAAAATATGGAGAAAATAAAGTTGTGGGAGTATTACGATATGTTACTTCACTTGAAAAAGTAAATGAAATGATTAACAGAGTTTTTATAATTTCTTTATTAGTAGCTGGCTCGATAATAATAATACTCTTAATTTTAAGCATGATATTTAGCAAGTCAATTATTAATCCTATTAATTCAATTACAATAGTAGCAAAAAAAATGGCAAAAGGACAATTTTCAGAGAGAATAGAAAAAAAATACAATGATGAAATTGGAGAGGTAGCGGATACATTAAATTATATGGCAGATGAGATTGTTAAAGGACAGAAGCTAAAAAATGATTTTATTTCTTCAATATCCCATGAATTAAGAACTCCATTGACTTCAATAAGAGGATGGAGCGAAACAATTTTAACTGGAAATTTAGAGGGAAAAGAAGAGGTAAAGAGAGGCCTCAAAGTAATAGTTAAAGAGACATTAAGATTATCTGAAATGGTAGAAGAACTATTAGATTTTTCTAAGATAGAAAATGGTAAGATGGTATTGAATTTAGAAAAAGTCAATATAAAGAATGAATTAGAGGAAATAATCCATATATTTAAGCTTAGAGCATTAAAGAAAGGTCTTAAAGTAGATTATATTTGCACAGAAGATATCCCTATGATTATGGGTGATAAGAATCGTTTAAGACAGGTATTTATAAATGTGTTTGACAATGCTGTAAAATTTTCAGAAGAAGGCAAAGCTATTACATGCAAAATATATGTAAATGGAAAAAACATTTATGTTGAAATAAAAGACGAAGGTATAGGAATTGTAGAAGAGGATTTATCTAGGATTAAAGAAAAATTCTATAAAGGAAATATTCAAAAACCAGGAAGTGGATTAGGGTTAGCAATTAGCGATGATATTATTAAATTGCATGGAGGAAGCTTAGAAATAGAAAGTAAAATAGGTAAAGGAACCAAGGTAAAGATAGTACTACCAGTCTAAAAGCATTAGATTTCTGTAGTATTAACGTTTACCTTTAATTTTCTTTTTCAATACCGATACTATAAGAACTAGTAATGGTAAAAAAAACGAAAAGGTCAAGATAAACGGTATCCAAGTAGTAGCAGTCCATGCAGCTTCATGGAGAGTGCTTGGGAATACTGTTAGTGAGAGAACTATCAAAATCATACCTAATGGCAGAGTAAGTGGTCGATAATCTTTTAAGTTTAATATCTGAGCGAAACCAATAACAGAACCATAAAAATAGAGAATTGTCTTATAAATGACCGTGATGAACCATATGAAGGCAATAATAACCTCTATTCTTTCTATAAAGTCTCCTATACTTATTTTTTTAGCTAATATGTAAGTAGGGAATACACTTCGTGAACTAATATCATGACCTAAGACTAGTATACTATAGAGCGAAATAAAAAGTATTAAAATTCCAGCTTCAAATGTTCCTATATAGAAAGCCTTTTTACCTTGCTTAATATTATTTACACAGGTTGGAAATATCATTAATAGTACTATGTTTGTCATAGAAGAATAGCTTGAATAATAAATTGCCCCTCTAAGTATAGGTCTCATTCCATTTTCAAAAATTGGCTGTAGATTTTTAAATTCTAATTCAGGCAATAGAAAAAGTATTAAAATAATAAAAAATACAAAAACCCAAAAGAATAAAATTTCAGCAGCTCTAGCGAACACCTCTAGTCCAAGGCGAGTTGCAATGATGGCCACTAATAAAAAAAATAAAATAGTAAATTGAATAGGAGTTTCAGGCAACAATTGTGTTGTGATAAAATCCCCTACAGTAAACAAAATTGTTGAACAGTTTAGAAACAAAAAAGAAGCGAACAAAAGAGAAAAAAATTTCCCGATCCATTTTCCAAAGAGCCTTTCTTGATATTCAATAATAGTTATATTTGGGAAAAGACTTCCTACAATATTATAAAACCAAACTAATAACAATCCAAAAACTAAACCTAGTATGGCAGCTATCCATGCATCTTGTTTAGCTTCTGCAGCTAGCGTACTAGGAACAAGCAAGATTGTAGTACCAACAAAAGATAAAATTACTAATATTCTAAATTGACGAGCACTTATTTTCTCTCTTTTGAGCATTTTTTATCACCTTTACTTTAAGATTCGTAAAAATATATCACTGAAGGGCTTATATATAATAGTAAGCCAATCCATAGGATTAGGAATTTCTACATTTAAGCTTTCGATAATGCTTAAAGTGACACCAATAATTAATAAAACTGAAAACACCCATAGTTCTTTTTTTAGGTTTCTCTTAATCATCGAAGGAACCTCATATATTGCTATTCCAATCGCTGCAAGTACAATTCCTATAATAGGCCACATAAAGCATTACTCCTTTGCTTCTTTTTGAAATGATTTCATAATTGTACCTATGCGTCTTATTTTTACAGTAACATTAATATTGACTTCTAAGTCCTGAAATTCTCTTCTATCCCAGTCTGTTTTTAATTCCTTCCAAGCCTTTGGAGCTGCACGATGGATCGCTTCACCAAACCCAAATATATCACTTTTAAAATTGTCCTGAGCTTTTTTGATTGCAGATTCTATTTCCTTTTTTATTTTTTTCTGTACTTTTGCTTCCAAAGCATAAATATTCTTTGTTTTAGTTAAATCAACTTCACATTCAACATCACCAACATTACCTTCTACCCAGATTTTAATATCAATTTTAGGCTTTCCGTATTCCACATCACCATTAATTTTTGCTTTTGTTCTAATTAACTCAATGCCTACCTTTCCATTTTCACATGGAACATTTACTATAGTACTGCTTACATGATCCATAATATAGTTGTATCCTCTACTTTCATCTTCATTTAACCAACCGATAAGCTTATCATCTTTAAAAACTCCAATATAACGTATTTGAATAGTAGTAGGAGGGTCAACATTTTCTAGGTTTGAAATATTCATTCCTGTTTCTGGGTCACCTTTTATAATTACTCCTGTTAGTACTGGATTTTTTCCTTCACTAATTATACCGCTTATTAATTCATCAAGCTGAACATGATAGGTTGAAGCCCATGCTTTCTCAGATATTTTTAAAGAAGTAAAAACCTTATTTGCTGGAATTTGCTCTACAGGGGTTAAAACATTTAAGAGCTTTTCAGCCTTTGTGTTTTTTGCAATAAGTATATAAAAGTCAGTACGGAATTCATGATCTCTAGAAATAAAATCTAGAGCCTTTCCAATACCTTCCTTTGCAAATTCTTCACCAAAAACTAGTATTCTTATATGGGCTAAATATATTTTTCTAGGTGTTTCAAGTGTTAATTTTCTAAGGGCTTCAAAAACAGTTTCACCAGAAGCTCTATATGTAGTTACAGCTGTACGCTCAGTTGCTTTTTCTGAAGCCACTTCACCTGGGTTTATAAGCTGTACTGTGACAAGATATCCATCTTCACTTTTATCAATTCCAACTGCTGTACCTATGGAAAGCTCATTTATTTCTCTTCTATTCCAGCAACCAGTATTCATATTAATTAATACTATTAATATCAAAAGTAAAATCTGTTTACCTTTCATTGATTAACTCCTTAATATGACGTTTATTATTCATAGTCCTTTGGAGGCGTTGGTTTAGCTATTAAAGGACTTTGCTGACGAATAATATTTTTTTGACTTATTAAATGAGGTCTAGAAAAAATTCTATAGTGAGGAAGACGAAAAATCGTATCTCTTTGATCATCCAAATTAAAAGGAGCCATAGGAGCCATATATGGAATGCCAAAAGAACGTAGGCTACATAGATGGAGAACCAATGCTATGAGACCTAGAGATATACCATATAAACCAAATGTGGCTCCTAGTATCATAAATAAAAAGCGTAATATCCTTATTGTAATAGATAGATTATAAGAAGGAATTACAAAGCTACTTATAGCTGTAAGAGATACTACGATTACCATTGCAGGTGATACAATTCCTGCCATAACCGCTGCTTCACCAAGCACTAAAGCTCCAACGATAGATATTGCAGCACCAGCTGCTCTTGGCATTCTTACTCCAGCTTCACGTAAAATTTCAAATGCAAGCTCCATTAAAAGTGCTTCAAATACAGCAGGAAATGGAACTCCCTCACGTTGAGCAGCAATGCTAATGAGTAAAGGAGTTGGTAGCATTTCTTGATGAAACGTTGTAACTGCAACATATATAGAAGGAGTAAGCAGTGTTATGAAAAATGAAAAATATCTAATAATACGAACTAAAGATGAAAAGCAAAAACGGTGGTAATAATCTTCTGCTGATTTAAAGAAATCAGTAAATAAAGCTGGAACTATTAATACAAAGGGTGTTCCGTCTACAAGTATTGCAATGCGTCCTTCTAATAAATTGGCGGCTACACTATCAGGTCGTTCTGTGTTGATCATAGTAGGAAAGGGTGTATAGACTTCGTCTTGAATTAGCTCTTCTATATAACCGCTCTCCAATATTCCATCAATATCGATTCTATCAAGGCGTTTATGTACTTCTTTAACAATTTTGTCATTTGCAACTCCTTTTATGAATATAATACAGATATCAGTTTTTGTTCTTCTTCCAATTTGTTTTGCTTCAATCCTAAGGCTGGGATCTTTAATTTTTCTACGAATAAGTGCTGTATTGGTTCTTAATGTTTCTGTAAAACCTTCCTTTGGTCCTCTTATAACAGTTTGAGAGGTAGGCTCTGTAACATCTCGAGATTCCCATCCTCTTGAGTCAACAGCAATTCCTTTATTATAACTATCAATTAATATTATAGTATTTCCTGACAAAAGTTGTGTAAATAGATATTCAAAATCAGATACGTCTTTCATGTCTCCCTTTGGTATAACATAATTTTTTAGTATTTCAAATGAATTTTTTTTAGATAAAATATTTGCACTAAGATTAGTTTTTCTCATCTCTAGCATTAATGGTTCTAAAATAAAGGTTTGGACTAATGTTTTATCTGCTAGTCCATCAGTATAAATTACACCTATTTTAATCTTTCCATCTTCACCTGCGAAAAACTCTCTTATGACTATGTCGCTACTTTCACCAAGAGTTTTCTTAATCAGGTTGATGTTTTTTTCAAGACTTTTGCTTAAAAAAATATGGTTAACATCTTTTTGATTTTCACTATTACTAGCTGAAGATTTCATTTTTGATTTAAACATTTTTTCTATAAATTTCATTCGAATAACTCCTAATATATTTTAGATGAGCTTTAAATTAGTATTTCACTAAAGTAGTAGTTTATTCTAATCTTTAGTGTTAATAAGATTTTATAAAGCAAGTAAAAACTTTCTTACTTGTGCAAACTAACTAAACAAAAAGAATTAAAAGTAACTGAGGAAAAAATTCAATATTATATGATAAATATAAGTTGAAAGGATGAAAAATCATGAAAAAGACAGTAGTATATATTTTCTTATTGTGTTTAGTTATCTTAATAGGATGTTCAGAAAGTGAATCGATTAAAAACAGTGTTTATGAGAATAACAATGAAAATTTTTATGATATAACAATGAAACAGGATATATTATGCTTGATGATGGCTTATTCTGAATACATTACTGATATAGAACGTGATAAAAATAAAAATGTATATATAGTAATGAAGTCAGGAAGACGCATCTTATATGATGATAGGAAAGAAAAAACTTTATCAGAAAAACAGTATAACCCAGATTTACAGGATATGATGGAGCAGATTTATCCACTTTCAAATATAAAGGATTTGATGGAAGAAAATTTTGATCCAGGTCGTATTAGAGTATATCCATTACTTAAGGAGGTTTATGGAGAATCAAAAGCACAGACTCAATCAAATCTAGTTAATGTAAAGGTTGGCTATAAAAACTATCCTTTTAGCAATAAAAATAATGCAGCTAATGAATTAAAAGCAGTTATGCAAGAGCTTTTGCCATTAGCTAACAAGGACTGGAAAGTATATAATAATGTATTTCCTGCTAGTGGAACCTATAATTATCGTTATATCGCTGGAACAAATCGCTTAAGTGCACATTCTTTTGGTATAGCTATTGATCTGAAAAGAGATGAAAGGGATTATTGGAAGTGGGCAAATAGAGAAAAGGGTGAAAAGAGGATATCTGAATACCCACAGGAGATAGTTCGAATTTTTGAAAAGCATAATTTTATTTGGGGTGGGAAATGGGGTCATTTTGATATTTTGCATTTTGAATATAGACCGGAATTAATTATTAAAGCAAGATATTTTTCAAGTAAACTAGACTTTACAAAGCTATGGTATAAAGGAGTATCATCTTCTGACAAAGATATAAGAAACTACATTCAGTTAATAGATGACGCACTCAAATAGAAAATTAGAAATATTAATAATAAATAGATATATAGCTTTATCATAGATTCCTCAATTAGTCATGAAAGATGGTTATAAATATAATGAGAAACAGTCATAATTGACTGTTTCTCATTGCTTATTATAAATTATCTAGGACTTCTTGGAGAGTAGCCTTAATAGTTGAAAAACTTAAACCATTTTGTGTACAATAATCCCTTATTGTCATCACAGGATTAGGCATTTCACCATCGATAGTTTCCTCAATGATTTCCTTGCTTATTCCCCAATCTAAAGTGTCCTTAAAGGTTGTTTTACCCTTTATTTTCATTTCTTCACTTTCATTTTCCTCAGTAGACTGAGTACCTTCAATACCTTTTAGACTTTCATTTATTTCATCAATACTGATAGTATGAGTATCTAAAAAACTGAATTGTTCATTTGTAAGTAAAGGATTGTTATCTTTGATAATCTGGGTAGCAGGTTCAGGTAAATAAGTATCATCATCTAGCTCAATAGGTAAGTTTTTGTATAAAGCTACAAACAATTTTACAGAACCGTTTCCGATTTCTTTGCCATTATCTTTAAGTTGTTCATACATTGCTTCAAGATTTTTATTTTGAAAAGCTAAAGCGTCAGTACCTTCTGGAAGCATAAAAGCTTCTTTTAAATCATCAATAGGTATATTAAATAGTGAACTAATGTCACCAAAAGAATATGAGCCCCTTATATCCTCAGGATTATATTCTCCAGTATGGTCACCATCTGAAAATTTGATCGGAATTTTTGAAGATTCTGTACTCCATAGATTTAAAGCTGAGGTAGCAAAGATACCACCAAAAATAAGTACGAAGATAATTAATCCAAGACTAGTTGATTTAATTTTCATTTTTGCTTACCTCCATTTTAACATTTGTAGAAAGCTCAACTGTATCACTGATAGGACATGCTTCTTCAGACGTACACTTCAAGCAACTGATACATTGATGATCTCTTATAACTTTAGCTTGTGAAACGTCTATGTTCATTGGACAAGCTACACTACAAGCATTACATGAAATACAAGTAGTAGTATTTCTTCTGATCTTAAAGATTCTGAATAAATTTGATACACCTAAAAGAGCTCCATAAGGACAGACGTATTTACACCAAGGTCTTTCTACAAATAGAGAATCTAGAAGAGTTACTATTAGAACTCCTAACCCAATAAGTGATAGCTCACTGCTCCATAGATGGAATAAAGCGCTATAAGGATCTAAATCCTGAAAAATCAAATAACCAGACGTTGCTGTCATGTAAATAACCCAAGTTAGCACTCCATATCGTAGGAATCTAAGATATTTATCAAGTTTTTGAGGAATGAAATTATTATATTTCTTTCTGAAAATTTTTCTTCCAATCTTACCAAACCATTCTTGAATGCTTCCTAAAGGACATATCCACCCACAAAGAACAGGTCCA
>DAOUQG010000221.1 GCA_030625765.1 Thermohalobacteraceae bacterium
TTATTTAATTCAAATCTATGAAAATAGAGAGGTATATTTATGAACTTAAAAAAAATACCAATGATTATTATAATAATCTTAATAATTTCATCAAATGTTTTTGGATATATTCCTAATATAGCCTATACTGTTTCATTTTTAGAAAGCGAACTAGGTGAAAAAGATGGACAGCTTTTTGGGTCTACTTTAGGACAAAAGAATGGGTATCTAGATTATTTTAGGAATTATAGTCCATCATGGAAGAGATATATACCTTCAGATGAAGAAATTTCATATGAGTTCAAGCTAACTTTAAAATCATCTTCATATAGAAACAATTTTTTAACTTCGTACAAGGAAACTTATGAAGAGAGTTATAATACTGCATATAATGAAGCATTATTTAATACATATCAAAATACTTTTGAGTTTGGAACAGAGAATGGGAAAATATTTGGAGCACTAGATGGTGAAATAAAAGGTAAGAGAGACTTTTATAATGGACTTGATAACAATTGGGAAAAAGCTATACAGTCAGAAGGCTATGTAAAAGAAAAATATTCTTTATTTAGAGATTCAGATGATTATATTAAGGGATTTATAATTGGATATAGAAGTGCTTTTTCAGAAACTTATACTGGAGCTTTTAGGACTACAAATATTGAAAATAATAAGGTTTCAAGAGAAAATGGAGTAGAACATGGAAATATTGCTGGAGCTGAACTAGGTACCTTGAAAGGAAAAATTGATTATTTGAAAAATAATAAAAACAATTGGCAAAATGCCATAATATCAGATATAGAAATAATAAATAAGTATAAGTTGATATTGGAGGATAGAGACTATAGAGACGGATTTATAGTTGGTTTTAAGGATGGTTTCATGTCGAGCTATGTAGATGCTTTTCAAAGTAGCAGCATGGAGAATATTAACGGTAAAATTAGATATGAAGAGATTTCTATGGATGGAGGAATTATTATTAGCTCAGATGACTGGGTAAGCTTAGAAATCGAAGAAGGTACATTTTACCTTAATACTATTGTCTCTATTGAAAAAGCTGAGTTCCCTGTTAAATTTGTTAATTCTGGATTTCTAGAACCTACAACAAATGAATATAAAGTAGAGATAAATAACTATTATGACTCAATTGAGTTGAGAAAGCCTATTACTTTAACCTTCAAATATATTGGGTCAAATAAGGGTGGTATATATAAAAAAGTAGATAATAAGTGGATATATCTTCCCAGTGAAATTAAGGATGGAACAATTTCTACACAAATAAATAGCCAAACAGAATTTACAGGTGGCGCTTATTCAGTTTTTATTGATAGTATTTTTCAAAGCTTTTCTGATACGACTAGTCATTGGGCTAAAAATGAGATTAATACTTATGCTAGAAGATATTATATTGAAGGATACGATGATAACACTTTTAGACCTGAAAGAAGCATTACTAGGGGTGAATTTATAGCGTTGTTAAATCGAATATATTTTTGGAAAGAACCACTGTTTGATATAGATTTGAAAATATTTAAAGATCATCTAGTTTTTGGTTCGTATTCTACTGCAATTACTAATGCACTAACAAGAGGATATATCAATGGATATCCTGATGGAACCTTTAGACCTAATATTCCAATAACATATCAGGAAGCTGAATGGTTTATACAAAAACTGATTAATAATACAAACTTTAAATGGGACGTAGTAGCTATAAAAATGCTTGAAGAAAAAGGAGTAAGCTCTAAAGGTTATGATGATAAGAATCAAAATATAACTAGAGCTGAGGCAGTGTATTTAATGTATAATATTCAAGAAAATTATATCAAATAATTATTACTATATCTTTGAGGGGGGAAGGCATAAAATATTAGTATTTTATGTTATTTAGTATGAATAAAAAAATATCCGTAAGTATTATATTAATGATATTCATAATTATTTGTGCAACTATTGTTGTAGTACAAGCCAATGATTTTATAGTTAATTTTCAAATTGATTATGGGAGAATTGTTACAGAGTATAACACTGTTACATTATGCTTAGATATAAAGGATTCAGAAGATAATCTAAGGAATGTCACTGTCGAATTTTCTTTAGATAATATAACATGGAAAGGATATGATGTAGAACAAGATAAATGGATAGACAATCATAAATCAATCTATCAACCATATTACCCCAGTTTTCCTATTGGAGATACGGAAGGATTAAAAACAATATACGTTAGAATTATTGATGGAGAAGGTGATGTTAAATATTATTCTAGTAAAATATCATACAGTCCTGACAGAGTGCGTCCAGTTATTAATGCACCTATAACTGTTAACTCACAGGATAAACTAAGTACGGATAGTGACAATGGTATAACAAATGGAAATGGTACCGAGATAAATCCTTATATCATAAAAAATAATCAAACTAGATTAGTATTAGATGCTCCTAATGCTTCTAGAACTAAATATTCAATTGATGGAACGAATTGGTCAGAGTGGCTTAAAGTAGATGATGAGAAAATTGATATTCCTATTACCTTTGATTCTAATGAGGGCAGAAAAATGATTTTTATTTTAGCAAGAAATCAATATGGTATAGACAGCTCAATAAAAAAAATATATTATTTACTTGATACTACTTCACCACACATAGATGTTCCTAATGATAAAAACTTGATAGCAATTAATAATAATCTTAGCTTTGAATTTGGACTTAATGATAATATTATTGGTGAAATTGATTTTAAGATTGAGATGTTTATTAATGGTTCTCTAGTTTCAAAAAAAGGAAAGATTAAGCAATATTTTGACAATAAACTTACAATAACATCTGTAAATATCAATGGGCTGCCTATAGGAATATATAAAGCTAAAATAATTGCAAATGACCAAGCAGGAAACATATCAACAAAATCTTTTATTATAAGCAACAAATAATAGCTTTGCAAAATAATAATAGGAGTGATATTTTTGAAACTGCACAATTATATGGAAAATGCTGTGTTTAATGTACTCAATGATGTATTGAAAAAGAGAGATGATATCTGTAAGTGTGAAAAGTGTAGAATGGACATTGCTGCAATATCGCTAAATAACCTGCCAGCTAGATACGTTGTTACAGAAAAGGGAGAATTATATACAAAAGTAAATGAAATGGAAGTTCAATTTGAAGCAGATATTATTAAGGAAATTGTTAAAGCTATAAATATAGTATCAAGAACTCAAAAGCATAATGAATAGTATAAACTAAAAGAATGGTGATATTATGATTCAAAAAAATATTGTTTTAATTGGTTTCATGGGAACTGGTAAAACAACAGTAGGAAAAATATTATCTAAAAAATTAAAGTGGACATTTGTTGATACAGATTATTATATTGAAAAGAAAACTAGAGTTAGTATCAAACGTATATTTGAAACATATGGCGAGCAATATTTCAGGTCGCTTGAAAAGGAAGCGATAGATGATATTTTTTCTAGCACTAATTTAGTTATATCTACTGGTGGAGGAGTTATTCTTAATTATGAAAATGTTGAAAAATTAAAAGTCAATGGGAAGATTTATTTACTTCATGGTAATTTTGAGACAATAATTTATAATCTTGAGAATTCCAGAAAAAAAAGACCATTATTATTAAAAGATAATTGGAAAAATAAAGCAAGAGAATTGATTAAGAAGAGAAAGGATTTATATAATTTAAGCGCAGATTACATAATCTCTATAGATAATAAAAGTCTTGATGATATTGTCGAAGAAATTTTAAGTATTCATTCAAATATTTAATATGTTTTTGATAAAAATACCTTTCTCATGGGAATACTATTTTATAAGGATTTTAACAAGTTTTTTCTATTCAAACCTAAAAAAATATGGTATTATAGACTAGTAATGCTTGAATAAATAATATAGATTATTATGAATTTTATTATTATATGAGGAGGTAAAACAATGATTTCAGCAGGTGATTTTAGAAAAGGACTAACTTTTGAGATGGATGGAGATCTTTATCAAGTTGTTGATTTCCAACATGTTAAACCAGGTAAAGGTGCTGCTTTTGTAAGAACTAAAATTAAAAATGTTAAAACAGGATCAATAAGAGAAACAGCTTTTAACCCAAATGATAAGTTTCCTAAAGCTTATATTGAAACTAAAGAAATGCAATATTTATATAACGATGGAGAATTGTACTATTTTATGGATACAGAAACGTATGAACAACTTCCACTTAATTATGACCAAGTTGAACATGCTATCATATACATAAAAGAAAATGATAATGCTACAATTAGATTTTATAAAGGGACTCCTTTTGAAATTCAAGCTCCAAATTTCGTTGAGTTAGAAGTAACTCATACTGAACCAGGAGTTAAAGGAGATACAGCAACAGGAGCTACAAAACCTGCAACTGTTGAAACTGGTGCAACAGTAAACGTTCCTTTATTTATAAATATCGGAGATAAAATCAAAATAGATACTAGGATAGGTGAGTATTTATCTAGAGTTTAGGTAATAATATAAAAAGACGTGCAAAAAAAAGAGAAAAATAAAAGGAGGGTCTAGAAAGATGGAACATTTATATGAAAGAATTTCATATCTTATGGGCTTAGCAGAAGGACTAGGAATTGAAGAAGATAGTAAAGAAGGAAAATTATTATTACATATTCTTGATACTCTAGAAGATTTCGCTGATGCTATCAATGA
>DAOUQG010000183.1 GCA_030625765.1 Thermohalobacteraceae bacterium
CAATGCACCTGATATACCTGCATTATTTGTCATAACCATTTCCTCCCATTCATTTTTTAGAATTTGCTTAGAGGAAATTTGAATTGCCAATGTTTTTTTCACACTCTCAATCCAATTACAATCTTTAGTTACGTGACTTATGGAATTAATCGCAGAAATACATCTATTAAGCAAATTAATTCTTTTCATTGCTTCCAGGTTTTCATGCTCAAGCTTTTTAATCTGCATTTCAAACACCTTTGATGCAATATACAATTCCTTACTATCAAGAATTTTCTTTACATCCTTTATTGGTATATCTAATTCTCTAAGCAATCTCACAAAACGAATATGTTGTATAGCTTCATCATCATATACACGCCAATTGGACTGAGGATCACGTGAGCTTCTGAAAAGCCCCTTTTGTTCCCAGTAGCGTAACGTACGACTCGTTAGACCAAGCTGTGATGTGATTTCATGAATGAATATATACTGGCTCATTCAAACACCTCCTTTTTTAATATGTGAAGGCCTTCATGAGAATATTATATCACTTGACGTAACGTCAACTGCAATAGGTTTTAAAAAGAATTTTATATGTAAAGAACCTCTTACAAAATCAGCGTATAGCATGCAAATTTCCCGCTCCGGACTCTTCAAATATATTCGCTTCCGTAATCAAGCAAAACATTCTTCTATTCTTATCTAATCGTCTACCTTTTCTGTTATTTTCGGTTTAATAAGTCCATACCATTCTATATATAACATGCTTACAATACTTATTCTAATAACTATGGTTCATGGCACCTAGATAAAAATTTTGTTTATCTCACCTCTATGATATATCTGCTTTATAAGATATAATAATTAAAAAAGGAGGTCACCTAATTGAATAAAATAAAAATAAGAAATGTGTTACTAGAAGATTTAGAATGTGTTACTCAAATAGAGGCTACTTGTTTTCCAGCTGCAGAAGCAGCTCCAAGGAACGTATTTAAAGAAAGAATTTCAGTTTTTCCAGAAGGCTTTTTTGTTGCTGAATTAAATAATGAAATCATAGGATTTATTAATGGAGGAGTAACAAACGAAACCCATATAGAAGATGAATTTTTTATAACTATGGATCTTCATATACCTAATGGAGAAAATATAGTAATCTTTGGTCTTGATGTACATCCTAAATATCAAAGGAAAGGATATGCTAAAGAGTTAATGAAGCATTTCATTGAAGCAGCAAAAAAGGATGGTAGAAAAAAAATATTGCTTACATGTAAAGAGCATTTGATAAAATATTATGAACAATTTGGTTATGTCAATGAAGGGGTATCTGAGTCTACTCACGGCGGAACTAAATGGTATGACATGTATCTTGAATTAAAATAATATACTCAAACTCCTTGCCGTTAAGTATCTATTGTGAACAATGAAAACAGCAAGGAGTTCTTATTTTCATTTAATAGTATATCTGTAGCTTGAATAGGTACTATAAAAGTGAAAAGGAAACTCTTAATCTTATCCTTTAAATTTTAAACCAACATGATAAAACAAAAAAAACGATATTATTAATAATAGATAAATAGGGGAATGTATATGCCTAAAATTACAAAAATAGAAGTACAGAAGAAACATAAGAATAGATTTTCAATTTATATAGATAACGAATTTGCTTTTGGAATAAGTGAAGATGTATTAGTTTCTAACAATGTTGTAAAAGGAATGGAAATAACAGAAGAGTTTATTCAGACTGTTCTAAAAAAAGAAGAGCTTGGCAAAGGAAAAAATTATGCTTTGTATTTATTATCACAAGCACCAAAAAGTGAATTAGAAATCAGGAAAAAAATGAAAGAAAAAGGATATGAAGAACACGTTGTGAACTATGCTATTGACTTTTGTAAAAAATACAATTACATCAATGATTTAGAATATATAAAAATGTATGTAAATGATAAATTAAAAATAGCTAATTGGAGAAAAGCAAAGATAGAGCAAAAATTATATGAAAAAATTATAGATCGTTCTTTGATAAACGAAATTATTGAAAAAGTATTTGAAGAAAACAAGGATTATATATACAAAAAAGATATTGAATATGCTAGGCAATTTATTGAGAAAAATCTTCAAAAAAAAGACATAGGGAAAAAGAAAATCGAACAAAAGCTAACCGAAAAGGGAATAAATGGTGCAGTCATTAAAAACGTTTTAGAAGAATTTAATAATACTAAAAATGAACGTGATAAAGCATATGAATTAGCTAAAAGTAAATTAAAGAAAATAAAAGATTCTGATAAACATAAACAATATGCAAAATTAGCAAGATATTTAACAAGTAAAGGTTTTGAATATGAAATAGTAAGTAAAGTGTTAAGAGAATTGTTTGACTGATGAGTACTGTGTTTACCTTATAGGTTATATTAGATGAGAAAGAAAAATAGTGACAGTGAATATCTATCACTGTCACTAACAAATCCTCTATTATAATATATCAACTAAATAAAGTACTATCACCCTGTTAACAAAACTTTTTCGAGCTCACTAATTTTATTCTTACACATAGGCTCTACTCCTTGCAGTCTATATGGTATGCCTATTTTTTCATACTTGCTTACACCTAAAACATGATATGGAAGCAAATCTACCTTTTTTACGTTATTGAACCTTTGAATTATTTTCTTCATCTCACTCATATGTTGTTTGTTGTCATTTATCCCTGGCACAACAACATGTCTAATCCAAAGATCAACATTAGATTCTATCAGTAATCCTGCAAAAACTTCAAATTCTCTAAACGTTCTTCCAGTTAATTCTTTATATCCACTATTGTTAACATGCTTAATATCCAAAATAACTAAATCAGTATATTTTAGTATTTCTTCATACCTTCCTTTTCCAAAACCCGATGTATCAATAGCGGTATGAATTCCTTTTTGTTTACACAACTTAAGAAGTTCAATTAAAAATTCAGGCTGCATGAGAGGATCACCTCCAGAAAAGGTAATACCTCCTCCAGACTTATCAAAATATGGCTTGTATCTTAAAGCTTTATTAATAAGAGCTTCAGCTGAAATCTCCATTCCTTCTTCCAAATTCCATGTGTCTGGATTATGACAATATGCACATCTTAACTTACAGCCTTGAAAAAAAACCACAAATCGTATTCCAGGACCATCTAATAATCCCATAGTTTCTATTGAATGAACTCTTCCCATTTCACACACCCCTAACTATATAGATTGATGAAAGGTTCTTCCAATTACTTCAAGCTGCTGTTCTCTTGTTAGTCTATTAAAATTAACAGCGTAACCTGAAACTCTTATAGTTAAAGAAGGATATTTCTCAGGATGCTCCATAGCATCTATTAGTGTTTCTCTATTAACAACATTAACATTTAAATGATGAGCACCTTGAACAAAGTAACCATCTAGTATAGCAACTAGATTTGCTATTCTATTATCTTCATCCTTACCTAAGGCCTCTGGTACAATAGAAAATGAATTTGATATTCCGTCCTGACAGATTGATCGGTATGGTAGCTTTGCAACGGAATTCAAGGATGCTAATGCACCATTTTTATCTCTCCCGTGCATTGGGTTAGCTCCTGGAGCAAAAGCTTCTCCAGCCTTTCTTCCATCAGGCGTTGTACCTGTCTTTTTTCCATATACTACATTTGATGTAATAGTTAATACTGACAAAGTATGCTCAGCATCTCTATAAGCTTTATGATTTTTCAATTCATAGCTGAATTTTTTCAAAATTTCGACTGCTATATCATCAACTTTATCATCATCATTCCCATACTTTGGAAAATCACCTTCTGTTTCAAAATCAACTGCTATTCCATTTTTAAATATAGGTCTTACTTTACCATATTTAATTGCACTCAACGAGTCGGCTACAACTGATAACCCTGCAACACCAAACGCCATAACTCTACTAACCTCTGTATCATGAAGTGCCATCAATCCAGCTTCATAAGCATACTTATCGTGCATATAGTGTATAATATTCATAGTATTCACATAGAGTTTTGCTACATATTCTAACACTTTGTAGTAATTTGCCTTGACTTTTTCATAATCTAGTACAATATCTTCTATTTTCTCAATATTAGGAACTACTAAAGTTCCGCTTTTCTCATCAATACCTCCGTTTATAGCATATAGCAACGCTTTTGCTAGATTACATCTTGCTCCAAAAAACTGCATCTGCTTGCCTAACTCCATAGCTGAAACACAGCATGCTATTCCATAATCATCTCCATAGATATTTCTCATCAAATCATCATTTTCATATTGAATTGCATCACTGATTATTGACATTTTTGCACAGTATTTTTTAAAGTTCTCTGGAAGCTTCTCAGACCACAAAATTGTAATGTTTGGTTCAGGAGCAGATCCTAAGTTAGTTAATGTATGAAGAAATCTAAAAGAAGTTTTAGTTACGAGAGTATTTCCATTAATACTCATTCCTCCAATACACTCAGTTATCCAATTTGGATCCCCTGCAAACAAATCGTTGTATTCTGGTGTTCGCAAATGCCTTACCAATCTTAGCTTAATTACAAACTGATCAATTATTTCCTGAGCTTCTTTTTCAGTTAATATTTTCTTTTTCAAATCTCTCTCTACATATATATCAATAAACGTACTCACTCTGCCAAGTGACATAGCTGCGCCATTGTTCTCTTTTATACCTGCTAAATACCCAAAGTACAGAAACTGAACAGCTTCTACAGTATTTCTTGCAGGGTTAGAAATGTCAAATCCATAAGCTGTAGCCAATCTTTTCATTTCTATCATAGCTCGGATTTGCTCTTTTACTTCTTCTCTTCTTCTAATTAATTCATCAGTCATTATACCTTCTAAATTCTCTAAATCATTTTCTTTTTGTTTAACCAAAGCATCCATACCATATAATGGTATTCTTCTAAAATCACCAATTATTCTTCCTCTACCATAAGCGTCTGGAAGTCCTGTCAAAAGTCCTGATTTTCTTGCCTTTAGCATTTCTTCTGTATATACATCAAATACACCTTGATTATGAGTCTTCCTATATTTTTTAAATATGTTTGATATATTTTCATCTAACTCATATCCATATGCTTTTAATGCAGATTCTACCATCCTAATACCACCATATGGATTAATCATCCTTTTTAATGGCATATCAGTTTGTAAGCCTACTATCACTTCATTTTCTTCATCTATATATCCTGGATTAAAAGCGTCTATTCCAGAAATTCTTTCAGTATCAATATCATATACTCCTTTTTCTAATTCCTTTTTGAATAAAGTTTCACAAATACTCCATAGCTTCTCAGTCTTTTTAGTAGCACTCTCAAGAAAACTCTCGTCACCAACATAGGGTGTATAATTCTTTTGAATAAAATCTCTTACATCAACTTCTTTAGTCCAATTTCCTTCGTTAAATCCTATCCATTCTTTTCTAAACAAAACAACCCCTCCTCGACAATAAATTATTGAGTCCGGGTTTCTATAAAAAAAAACAGACCCCCCGGACAAAAGTGCCCAGGCGGTCGGCATATTCAAAATCACATTCCATGTGGTTAATTCCACTTCCGCCAGTCATGTGATTCATGTAATTAACATATTTATTAAAGTGTACGTTAATTATAACAATGTACGAATGTTTTGTCAATATTAATTCTTAATATTCGTTATATTAATTAATATTTATACATTATCGGCTTAAATACATACTACTTGGAGGAAAGTCATCGTTTATTATCGGGCTTTTCTTTTCATCCAAGCCTCGCTTCTTTACATTTTTGAATATTTATTAAAAGAATTTCTTAGATTTTCAATTTTGTTTAAGAGCTTCGTTCTAAGACTTAGTAACCAATTTGGATAATCAGAAGAATCATAAATATCAACTGAATAAATCAATTTTGCATACATTACAAGATTATGTAGTCTTATAAACAAAGGTATTTTTGCTAATAAAAAATTATCAATATCAGTTTTGCTTTTGTAACCTTTTATGAAGTTTTGATACCTTTCATCAT
>DAOUQG010000178.1 GCA_030625765.1 Thermohalobacteraceae bacterium
TAGAAATGTTTTGTACCTATGAAGAACACAATAAGGGTGCTAAGATAAGTGTATATTTAAGGTAGGAGGTATTGTAATGCTACATAAAGATAAACTTATTGCGCAAGTATTATTAACTGCAAAGAAAGCTGGACTCCTTGATATTACACCTATTGTTCTTAGCGATGGCGGAAATTTGATTATTCATTTGTCTCCTCATCCAATTGTTGCCCGTATTGCCACAGTTATCTCAGAAGAAAATCCAGATAAGACCAACAAGCTACTTGATCGAGAGTTACGGGTAGCCTGGCATCTTCACAATAAGGGTGTTCCTGTATTATTACCTACTGATCTGATCGATGCAGGGCCTCATGAGGTTGATGGGATATGGATGACGTTTTGGAACTATATTTCCCCTACACAATTACAACCCCTTACACCTAGGGAAGCTGTCCAATTGGTAAATATGCTTTCTGTAGCAATGAAAAGCTTTTCTGATGAACTTCCTTTATTGGGAATATGGGATAGAGTATGTCGGTCTGCTATAGGGTTAAGTAAAAACTCAGACTCTCGAATAAAATCATTGTTAGAGATGTTTCAAAGGGTAGATTGGCAGATGAGAATGATTGAACCAAAATTAATGATACCAGCCCATGGAGATGCTCATGCACGAAACTTATTTCCTAGTCCTGAAGGTTGGGTATGGATGGATTTTGAGGATGTATCATTAATGCCAGCCTATTGGGACCTTGCTTCATTTGTCTCTAATTTTGCGTTATTCAAGGGATTTCAGGAGCCGATCTTACGATATATGTTGGATCATACTGACATTGTTACCGACCCAAAGGCTTTTGGTTTTGCTCTGACCTCACGTACACTTATGTCAGTAATAGGCAATTTAGATCTAGCACTGAAAGGTCATGGAGATTTAGCATTTGCAACTCGACAGCTTGAGCTTGTTGAGGATTTTTTATTCCAGGTACACCTAATTGTCTAATGAAAAATAAAATTGGAAAATGGACACATGGAAAACTAAGATGTTAGACGAAACATTGCCCTATGTCATACATACAGTTTTTCTACATAATTTTAATTAATGAATAGGAGGAAGAAAAATGAGTAATACAAAGGAATTTTGGAATAAGATGGCATCAAAGTATGAATCTGTTAATCCTAAATACGATGAGGCATATAATAAAACTATCGAGATTACAAAAAGGTACTTAAAAAACACCGATGTCACTTTAGATTTTGGATGTGGAACAGGGATAACAACAATTGAATTAGCAGAAAGTGTTAAGAAAATACATGCAATTGATATATCTGAAAATATGATTGAAGTTGCTAAAGGCAAAACAGAGAAAAGGGGTATAACAAATATTGAATTTGATACTACAAATATTTATGATAAAAAGCTAGAAAAAAATTCTTTTGATGTTATAATGGCCTTCAATATACTTTACTTAATAGGAGATATTGATAATACAATTCAACGAATAAATGAACTTTTAAAGCCCAATGGACTATTTATTTCTGTAACAGACTGCCTTGGGGAGAAGATAACATCTATCACATTAATTCAATCTATTCTTAGTAAAATAGGAGTAATTCCGTATATAAAAAGGTTTAAGACATCTGAACTAGAAAGAATAGTTGAGGTAGGAGATTTTACAATTTTAGAAACCCAAAATCTGTATGATTCTCCACCAAACTATTTTATAGTTGCAAGAAAAAAGTAAGGGTGCATTAGGGTAAGCATTTGAGTGTCGTGAACCGTACCTATTTACACGGAAAAGTATTATCAAGAAGCTATACCTATGGATTAACTAAGAAGTTCTTAAATATTGTAGAATTTACTGAAATGACTCTATATAAATAATGGGGGAAGATTATGAAAAGTAAATTAATATTATTAGTACTTTTATTATCATTTGTTTTAGTAAGCTGCAGTAATAATGCAATTACAGAACTAGATCAAGACATAACTGATTTAAAAGAAGAGATAAGTAGCTTGATTGAAAAAAATATAGAATTAGAAGAAACACTAGATGAAGTAACTATATCAGCTAAATCTAATGATAAATATATCAAAGAGTTAAAAACGGCAAATGAAGAGATGGAAGGAGAATTAATAGTACTAAAAAGGAAACTTGAAAATTTTAGTTGGTTGAAAGTAACAGTTCCTCGTCTTGAAAATTATGTTTATGAATTGTTGGAATTTGAACAGATTTTAGGTTATATTACAAAATATGATGATAATAATAGTATTTTATTTTTAGATAACTGTGAGTGGATATCGATGGAAGAAACTGAGAGAATTAATGAGTTAGGGCTTGAACTTGACAGAGATTTTCCAAGTGGGTTTTACATTCACAATGATAGTGAACAAGAAGAGATGTACAAAGTAACTGAAAGAACAAACTATCTCCTTATAGATTCTGCTACGTCAAAGATAGCATCAAAAGAAGAATTTATTGATAGAATTAAAAGATATAATATGCTATGTACAATTCGAATTATTGATAATCGAGTAATAGAAGTAATGGAGGTATATACACCATAATATATACAATCAGTCATAAATATAGAAGTAAATAATATTCGTTTCAATAAGTATGTAAAATAATTTATTAGCATTAGAATAAGACGGATATTAAGATATATAATAGATTCAAAATAATATAGTCTAAAAGGGTGAGATTATGGGTGTTTATAGTTTTAAGGTAAGTAAGTCGCCTCTAGAGGCTTTGGAGTATTTGAAAAGAAGAATGGATTATGAGTTAGTCTATGAGAAAGTGCATAATATCAAAGGGGATATGACTTCAATTATAGTTGTATATGAGAAGTATTTTATGAGAAATAGTAGTAGAGCTGCATTAACAGTTACAATGAATGATTTTAATGGTGTTACTGAGATTGAGTCCATATCTGCAGGTTCGTCTCAAGGAATGATTTTTAATTTTGACTGGGGTGCAGGTGATAAATTTGCCAATTCTGTAAAGAATTTATTTGAAGATTATATAATCGACTGAGTTAGTGAACTAACATTGTATTAAAGAACTTTTATATTTTGTATCTAGATTTGTTAGGTACATCTAAATTTTATAAGGAGGAAGTGCTATGGATTATACAGTATCGGCTCCAATGCTTTGGTTTCCTATGGTATTTTCAACGATTAATTTACTGATATTTTTATTAATTCTTGGATGTAGTATTTATGCATTTATTCTATTCGTGAAATTAGCCAGAAGAGGAATTAGAGCTTTAGATATCTATATCGAAAAAAACCATAGAGACACTGTTAATTAAATGATTATGTATTTAAGCATAGTGTGATAATTAGTAAGGTCATCCTAGTAGATCCTTTAGAACCACAACAATGAGAAACACTTTGAAAGCTTGACATAAATATTATAGACGTGAAGGAGAAAAATATATGGAGACAAAATGGTTAAACTGGGCAAAAAAACTACAGTCAATTGCTCAATCAGGATTAGAATATTCAAGAGATAAGTTTGATATTGAAAGATTTGAGCAGATAAGAGAATTGAGCATAGAAATAATGAGCGATTATACTGATATGGATAATTCGAAAATCAGATCATTGTTTGCTAATGAAACAGGATACCAAACTCCAAAAGTAGACATAAGGGCAGCCATTTTTAAAGAAGATAAAATCCTAATGGTTAAAGAGAAGACAGACAACAAATGGTCTTTACCTGGGGGTTGGGCAGATATAGATTTAAGTGTATTTGAAAATGTTACTAAAGAATCAATGGAAGAAGCAGGAGCTAGAGTAAAACCTATAAGAATTATCGCAGTATTAGATAGAAATAAGCATATCGAAGATACTTACCCTTATTCGGTATACAAATTCTTTGTTGAGTGTGATTATGTAGAAGGAAAATATAAAGATAATATTGAAACTACAGAGTCAGGTTTTTTTACTCTAAACACATTACCTGAATTATCAGTTGGAAGAAATACCAAGTCCCAAATTGAAATGTGTTTTAAAGCAAGAAATGTAGATGTATTTGAAACAATATTTGACTAGTTGTGGACTTTTTATGGTTGTTATTTATAGTTTAATAAAGCTTGCTGCAATCAAGGTATTATGCTAGAAAGTGTGTCCATGATAATTGACTATATTAGCTCATTAGTAAAGCTGTTACAATGTTGTGAAATAATTGTTATACTTCGAAAGGCTAACACCATTAAAATCTCAGCTGATTGTTATAAACACAACACTGTTATGTGATATGGTTAAACATCAATGGAGGGATATTGACTTAAGAAAGCTTTGAATTAAAGTGGAGGTTATATTTATGAGTGAAGTATGCAAAGATTTTATTCGAAAATCAATAGATGAGTATTATCGTGCAGTTTTAAGTGACATGAGTAACTCAGAGAGGATATATGATTATCCTATAATTGGTTGTTCAAAAGGAAATGATAAGCTCTACAAGTTTTTCAAGGAAGATATTGGTGAGTTTTATTGGACACCATTTGAAGCTTTTTCACTTGAGTTTGATAATGTTGATGAAGAAAAACTTAGTGTATTAAGTTTTGTATTTCCTCAAACTAGTAAAACTAAAATTGCCAACTCAAAAGAAACATCTTATACAAGTAAATTATGGGCCACGAATAGATTAAGGGGTCAGGAATTTATAAATTCGTTGATGAGAAAGCTAGTAAGTGAGTTAAAGACTATAGGCATTAGAGCTATGTCACCAACACTCAATGATAATTGGAGAAATCATAAATCGGATAAATATGGCTATGCTTCTTCTTGGTCAGAAAGACATACTGCATATGTATCAGGACTTGGCACTTTTGGGCTGTGTGATGGTCTTATTACGGCAGTTGGTAAAGCCCATAGATGTGGATCAATAATTTTAGAGCATGAAATGGAATATAGCATTAGGGATTATGATTCACATGTGGAGTATTGTTTGTTTTATGCTAAAGGTTCATGCCAAGCTTGTATAAATAGATGCCCAGCTGGGGCTATATCAGAGAAAGGGCATGACAAGTTGAAGTGTAGAGCCTATCAGCGTGAAGTTTTGCGTCCACATATAGAAAAAGAATATAATTTAGATTCCTCTAGCTGTGGTTTATGTCAAGTTGGAGTACCCTGTGAATCGAAAAACCCTGTTTAGGCATCCTAAAATCACGTGTGGTAATAAAATATTAATGTATGATTAGCAGAGGAATTTTGAGACAAGTCCTCATACATTGGTTCACTAATCTGGAAGAATCTGTAGCAGCATTAGTGTTTATTTAGGGTAAGAGCAACTTTGTTTTAATGTTTTATAACATAGGAACACGAGGTTCTTAAGTATACAATAAATAAGATTTGTCTGCACTCTGTTTTTCATATAAAAAGGTTTAATAAAAAATATTAAGGAGGGCTTAAAAATGCTACGATTAGGTTCTACATACCAATCATGAAGGGGTGGTGGGTTCTTGCGGAAATTGATGTTATAATGTAAATATAATAAGAAATGTTCAATCCTTTATAGCAAGTAAACATGCTATTTTTTTATTAACCAAATAAGAAAATTATGGTTTCTTTGCAAAATAATGTTGAAATCATTGCTGATATATTTTCAATAATACTATATGACATTTTTGATAAGTGGTATAGACTTGATTATTTACTTTGTTGTCATGAAAAGATAAAAAAGGGTTTAAAGGAGGAGCTATTGTAAAAAAACATTTGAGGAAAAATTGAATCCGATAGAATTACATATATTGATTTGCCATTTGATGCTTCTAAAGTCTTTCAATAGAAAGGAAGGATAGATGTAACAGGGCAAATAAATGGAAATAGCTTCAAAAAGTCTTTACTTTCCAGAGGGAATGGAAGATACATATTAACTTTGAATAAAAAGATGCTGCAACAGTTTGATGTAAGTGTTGGTGATATGGTTGTTGTATCTATGGAATTAGAAAATCAAAAGGATAACATCGACTTTAATAAACATGAAGATATAACAAGATATTATCAAAATGCAAAGCAAAAAAAAGAAACAAATGAAACTCTAAATGTTTTTGAAGCAATTTTTACTCGTAGAAGTATAAGAAGTTTTACAGGAGATATAGTGAATGAGATTGATTTACAAACTATTATGCAAGCTGGTTGTTATGCTCCATCTGCTAACAATAAACAACCATGGGAGTTCATTATTATTAAAGAAAAAAACATGTTAAGAGAAATCTCTGAAACTCATAATTATGCAAAAATGCTTGTTGAAGCAGGATGTGGGATTGTTGTATGTGGAG
>DAOUQG010000085.1 GCA_030625765.1 Thermohalobacteraceae bacterium
ATTTGATGACAAAGATGATATTGATAGACTTGTTTATGCAGTAAAAGATATAGTAAAAAATAAAGATGAAAAACTAATATACCGTAGTATTACAGAAGGCAATTCTACTCAAGATATAAAGTATATTAAGCCTCAAATTAAGTTACCATTATACAATGCCTTCTATAATAAAAAAAAGAGTATTGAGATATCTAAAAGCTTAGGACAAATTTCTGGAGGATTCATCATTCCTTATCCTCCAGGGGTACCAATTCTTTGCCCTGGAGAGTTAATAACTAAAGAAATTATTGAATATATACAATTTTTAATACATAATAGA
The DNA here is from genome assembly GCA_030625765.1 of Thermohalobacteraceae bacterium. Taxonomy (GTDB): domain Bacteria; phylum Bacillota; class Clostridia; order Tissierellales; family VENL01; genus DAOUQG01. Next base: position 320 of record DAOUQG010000085.1, read on the forward strand.
ATAACATTACTAGGACTTATAGACGAAGAAAAAAAAGAGCTTGAAGTAGCAATTATCTAGAATTTACTTATTTAAATACTAACGTATGCACAAGAAAGGATGTTAATATGAGCAAAATATTTTGTATTATGGGTAAGAGCTGTGTAGGAAAAGATACTATATTTAAAAGATTAATGCAGGATATAGATTTAAATATAAAACCAATCATAACATATACTACTAGACCAAGAAGATTGCATGAAACCAATGGTGTTGAGTACTATTTTATTGATGAAGAAGAACTTAGAAATTATCAAAACATAGGAAAGTTAATAGAAGTAAGAGAGTATGATACTGTAAATGGTAAGTGGTATTATGGAACCGTAGACGATGGTAAAATTGACTTATTAAATCACAATTATTTAGTTATAGTAACCTTAGAAGGCTATAAAAGCTTTAGAGAGTATTTTGGAAAAAACAAAGTAATTCCAATTTATATAACAATAGACGATGGAACAAGGCTAGAAAGGGCATTAAAAAGAGAAAGAAAACAAAAAAAACCAAATTACGATGAGTTATGTCGAAGATTTATTGCAGACAATAGCGATTTTGAAATAAAGAAATTAAAAGATAATAATATTGAAAGAAATTATAAAAATTATAACTTTGAAAATTGCTATATGAAAATAAAGAACGATATTTTAATTCAATTATAGATTAAAAAAAAGAAAAATATATGGAATAAAAGATGATACATAAGAATAAGACTGCATAAAATTTTATAAAGAGGTTCAGTAAATATCTAAAATGCTGATGAAATATTTGTATTAGGCATAATAAAATATATGCTATTTAAAATCTTATAGTATTTTAATAAAACTTAGGAACAAAGGAGTTTATATAAATTAAATTTAAGGGGGTATAGTGGTGAAGCTCATTATTACCATTGTTCAAGATGAAGATGCATCAAGACTAACAGAAGAAATCACTAATAATAATTTTCAAATAACTAGGATTGCATCAACAGGGGGTTTTTTGAAGTCTGGTAATACTACTTTGATTATAGGAGTAAAAAAAGAAAGAGTAGACGAGGTGTTAAGGATTATTGAAAAAGTATGCAAAGTTAGAGAGATAACTACATCTTTTTCATCATCATTAACAGGAGATACTTATATTCCATATCCAATGCAGATAAAAATCGGAGGAGCAACGGTATTTACTTTAGACGTCGAAAGATATGAGAGAATTTAAAGGAGGTAAAGTTGTGAAGCTTATTATTGCTATAGTACAAGATGAAGACTCAGGTAAATTAATTAACGAGCTTATGAAAAACAAATTTGGGGTAACTAAGCTTGCATCAACAGGAGGTTTTTTGAAATCGGGAAATACTACTTTAATAGTAGGTGCTCAAAAAGAAAAGGTTGACGAAGCCATAGAGATAATTAGGAAAATGTGCAAGTCTAGGAAAACAGTTACTACACCGACTACCCCAACTACTTGGTCTTCAGGGATATACACACCGTATCCCATAGAGGTACAAGTTGGAGGAGCAACAATTTTTGTAATTGATGTTGAAAAAAATGAGAAACTATAAAAAGTTGAATAAACCTCAAAAACAAGCAGTAAAAAAATATTATGTACGGAGCGAACTTGAAAATACTACTTTTCGCTTTTTATAATATTTTTTCCTGCTTTTTTTATAATTTTGTATCAAATGAGTTGCAGGTTATTAGTTATGACATTAATATTAATTATCGAAATGAGTTAAGATATTAAATATTAAGTAAATATAGTAGATAGAAATAGAATTTATGCTATACTATAATAGATGAGAAATATGTCAATAATAATTATTGTCTAGTTGGAGGATAAATATGGACTATAATAATATAATTGGACATGAAAACATTACTAATAGTTTGAAGAATGCAGTAAAAAATAATAATATTGCACATAGTTATCTTTTTGAAGGACCAAAATCAATAGGCAAGACCAAAGTAGCAAAGATATTTGCTAAAACTCTTTTATGTAAAGAACAAGGTGTTATTCCATGTAATAAATGTTCATCATGTTTAAAATTTGATTCTGGAAATCATCCAGATGTTCATATAAGATTGGGCGAAGGAGCAACTTTTAAAAAGGAGCAGATTGAAGAAATTCAAAAGTCTATAAAGATACTTCCTTACGAAGGATATAGAAAGATCTATATTCTTCAAGATATAGATAAAATAACAAAGCAAGCTCAAAATAGTTTCTTAAAAACGTTGGAGGAACCACCAGCATATGTTACTATTTTGATGACAGTTACAAATAGCTATAGTCTTTTATCCACTATTATTTCCAGGTGCCAAGTATTGAAATTTACTCCAGTTGAAAGTGGTAAAATAGTAAAAGAATTAATTAAGACTTACGAAAAATCTAGAGAAGAAGCAGAAGTTATTACTTCATTTTCAAATGGTATAATTGGAAAAGCTATAGAAATAGCTAAATCTGAAGAATTTAAAAAGATAAGGGAGGAAGTTATATCAATTATTAGTGATGCATTAAGTAGTGATAAGGTGCAAATATTTACTTTGAGTGAATTTTTCATGAAACAAAAAGAATATATTGAAGAAATATTAGATATAATTATGATATGGTTTCGAGATGTGCTTTTTATGAAAGAATTAGGTGAAAATAAATTTATAATAAATAAAGATAAAATTGAAATGTTATTAAGTCAATCAATAAAATTGCCAAGAGGAAAAATCCATAGCATAATTCAAACTATTAGTAAGGCTAAGAGTAATATACTTGCTAATGTAAACTATGAACTTACTATTGAAATTATGCTTTTAGAAATACAGGGGGTATAGAAATGGTAACAGTTGTAGGAGTTAGATTTAAAAAAGCAGGAAAAATATACTACTTTGATCCTGATGAGATTGCTATAAAATTAGATGAAAGAGTTATTGTGGAGACAGCTAGAGGGATTGAATTTGGTCATGTTGTAGTCGCTCCAAAGCAGGTTAGAGAAGAAGAAATAGTTGCTCCATTAAAAAAAGTTATTAGAATAGCTACACATGAAGACATTAAGCAGCATAAAGAAAACAAAGATAAAGAAAAGAATGCATTTGAAGTATGTCTTAAAAAAGTTGAAGAACACGGATTAGAAATGAAACTAATCGATGTAGAATACACCTTTGATAACAATAAGGTTATATTTTATTTTACAGCTGATGGTAGAGTTGATTTTAGAGAACTAGTTAAGGATCTAGCTTCAATATTTAGAACTAGAATTGAGCTTAGACAAATAGGTGTAAGAGATGAAGCAAAAATGATAGGTGGATTAGGTCCATGTGGTAAGACAATGTGTTGTTCTACATTTTTAGGAGATTTTGAGCCAGTATCAATAAAGATGGCTAAGGAACAAAACCTATCTCTGAATCCAACAAAAATTTCTGGTATATGTGGTAGACTTATGTGTTGTTTAAAATATGAGCATGAAACATATGAGAAAATCATAGATAAAATTCCAGAAATAGGGTCTACTGTAAAAACACCAAAAGGTGTAGGTATAGTCGTAGGTGCAAATGTTTTATTAGAAAAAATTAAAGTAAAGTTAAAAGTATCAGATGATGCAGAAGATATAATATGTTTTGAATTAGATGATGTAAAAGAAGTGAATCAAAAGAAATAGTATAGAACAGAATAAACTATAGTTAATTTCAATATTTATATTACCTAATGTATATAGATGTTTATTATATTAAAACTTTGGTATCATTTTCAAAATTTCTCAAAATGAAGATGATACCAATATTTACATAAATAATTATAGTTTGTGTATGAGTTCAATTATAGCGGATTTGATTTTTTTATATATTTTCATTGAAAATATATAAAAAAATACTTTTATTACATTAGAATAAATGTTAAAATGTAGAGGGAAAATATTATAGCTTTATTTCCTTAAAGGAGGTGAACATAATGGCTTATAAGATTACAGATGCTTGCATTAGCTGCGGAGCTTGTGAATCAGAATGCCCAGTTAATGTTATAAGTGCAGGAGATGATATATACGTTATAGATCAAGATGGTTGCATTGAATGTGGTGCATGCGCTAACGTGTGTCCTGTGGATGCTCCAGTACAAGAATAATAATGATGGATACATAATAAAAAGACTCTGATAGGGGTCTTTTTATAATTTATATAACAAATAATTTGTATTAAAAAAATAAAACTAGCTATCTAGACAAATAATAAAGTGATATAATATTTTTATTCGATATAATTGGGAGAGAGGCTATGAAAGCAGTTAAATTAAAGATAAACGAGAGAATAGATGATTTGCAATGTGATGGGCTAAAAATAATTCAAAATACTGAGGGATTTTGTTTTGGAATGGATGCGGTTTTATTGTCAAATTTTTGCGATATAAAAAAGAACTCAGTGATAGTAGATTTGGGAACAGGTACAGGAATTATTCCTCTTCTCGTATGGGCGAAAAATGAAGTAAATAAGATATTTGGACTTGAAATACAAAAGGACGTAGCTGATATGGCAAGTAGAACTATGAAAATAAATAGTTTAGATAATGATATAAAAATAATAAACATTGATTTAAAAGAAGCACCAAAAGTGCTGGGAATAAATAAATATGATGTTATTACTTCAAACCCTCCATATATGGGTTATGGAGAAGGGTTAGTAAACCCCAAGGATAAAAAAGCTATTTCAAGGCACGAGATTATGTGTACATTAAGAGATGTTATACAAACTTCAAGTAGATTGCTAAAGCATCATGGCAGGTTTTTCATGGTGCATAGACCTCATAGAATAGTCGATATTTTGTGTATACTAAGAGAGTATAAGTTAGAGCCAAAAACGATAAGATTTGTACATCCTAAAGTGAATGAAAAGCCAAATCTAGTTTTAATAAAAAGTGTAAAGGCTGCAAAAGCGGAATTAAAGTTTGAAAAACCCCTCTATGTATATAAGGAAGATGGTACATATACAGATGAAATATTCAAAATATACGGAATAGACAGGGGAGATGAAAATGAAAGATAACAGAGTTATTGGTAAATTATACATATGTCCAACTCCAATTGGAAATTTAGATGATATAACTATCAGAGTTCTAAATATATTAAAACAAGTTGATATTATTGCTGCGGAGGATACAAGACATACCTTAAAACTATTAAATCATTTTAGTATCAAGAAGCCATTAACAAGCTATCATGAACATAACATTAAGGAAAAAGGTCCTATATTAATAGATAAGATATTGAGTGGACAGGATGTTGCATTAGTTTCAGATGCAGGCATGCCTGGCATTTCAGACCCAGGAGAGGATTTAGTAAAGATTGCAATTGAAAATGAAATTGATGTAGTAGTTTTACCAGGAGCAACAGCGTCAATTTTGGCTTTAGTTGCATCAGGGTTACCTACTTCCAAATTTGTTTTTGAAGGCTTTTTATCTTCAAATAAAAATGAAAGAAGAGAGAGATTGGAAAAATTACAGGTAGAAGAAAGAACTATCATAATATATGAATCACCACATAGATTGAAAACACTTCTTGATGATATGAACCAAATACTAGGAAATAGAAGACTTGCAATTGCACGAGAGCTCACAAAAAAATATGAAGAAATATTTAGGGGAACAATAGATCAAGCAGTAGTTAAATTTAATCAAGAAAATCCACGAGGTGAGTTTGTAATCACAGTAGAAGGTATATCCTCTGAAAAAATTAAAGAGATGGATGAGTCTATGTGGCAGGATATGACTGTAAGAGAGCATATAGAATTATTTATATCGCAAGGATTTAGTAAAAAGGAGTCGATCAAAAGGGTAGCAAAAGAAAGAAATATTCCTAAAAATGAAGTTTATAAAGAGGGTATAGGTATATAATTTGAACATATTTCGATTAATAGAGGTATTACAGAAATATGAAAAAATATAAAAAGGCGACAAATTTGTCGCCTCTTATACAATAATAAGATTATTCACTTAATTCTTCTAAACAGTCTGAACAAATAATTTTACCTTTAAAAGTTCTATTATTTTTAACTTGTCCACAGAAGATGCATGCTGGTGAATACTTCTTTAATATTATTTGTTCTCCATCTACATATATTTCAAGAGAATCCTTTTCAGCAATATAATATTTTTTTCTTAACTCTTTTGGAATAACAATTCTGCCTAACTCATCTACTTTTCTTACAATGCCAGTTGATTTCATATGTTTTACCTCCTATAAATATTAGTATTCTTTATTTGTGAAAAAAACGTCTGCCATATATCGACTTTTTTTTACAAAGAAATCGTACCATATATACCAATAAAAGTCAACATATTTCTAACGAAAAAATGTTAACAAAATCGATTAAATTTAATATATTTATAAATCATAGATATTAAAGCGAGCAATATAGCCAAAGACGACAAATCAAGCTAACGAAAAAACTAATATGTAATTTATAGATACACTTACATTAATTATATAAAAGAAATTAATACTGGTAAATAAATATAATATTTTATGCATAAGCACACAAAAAACTCTTTTTGTGATACCTTATAATAAATAAGAATATATGGAATTATTAGTCTATATTTATGAAATTTTATATAAGTTGTGCTAATATAGTAATAGACTTATAGTGTTTAAGGAGCTGGTTAAATGGATTTGATATTAAACATATTGAGGGAAATAAGTATAGAGACAAATATAAAGATATTTGCTGTTGGGAAGTATATTGCAAACAAATTAATAGGAATTGCTAACAAAAACATTGATATAGTAATAAAAGATGAATTTCAGTACGTTACAGACTTACTTTTTAATAGAATAGCGAAATATGATTTGTTACTAGAAAAAGCTGATAATTTTGCCATCATAATTAATAAAGATAAGAAAATTACCGTTAATCTTTCTCCTATGCAAAATTCATTAATAGAAGAAGAGTTAAAAAATAGGTATTATACTATAGATAGTATGGCTGTTGATATAACTCAAATTTCGCAAACAAGTAATAAAATGATTATAGATCCGTTTAATGGCCTCAAAGATATTGATGCTAAAATAATTAGGCATACAGTTTCTGATTTTGTACAAGCTGAGCCGATTAACATTTTAAAAGCAGTAAGCTTAATAGCTGAGTATGATTTTCAGTTGGATGAAGAAAGTAAGAGACATATAAATCAAAATAGAGAACTTTTGAAAAGAGTAGCAAGAAAAGACTTAGCAGATGAATTATTTAAGATTTTCAGATTTAAGAAAACAAATTATTATTTAAAGTATATGTGTGAGGAGCTAAATATTTTAGAGCTAATATTTCCAGAGATCAAGGCGATGAGAGATATTGGAGAATGCAAATACCACGTTGTTAACGCTCTGATGCATTCATTTTATACTGTAGAAATACTTGAAGATATCATTTATTCTGATGGATACTTTGAAGAACATATTAAAGAGGTATATGAAGCACATAGCATGGAAGAGATAGTAGTAGGACGGAATAGATTAGAATATATGAAATTAGGAGCATTTTTCCATGATATAGGAAAGCCATCTGCAATGAAGATTGACGAGACTGGTAGGACAAGATTTAGAGGGCATGAGAAAACAGGAGGAGAAATAATTAAAAAAATTGCACAAAGGTTACAGTTTTCTTCCAAAGAAATAGAATTAATGTACAGATTAGTATCTAAACATATGGTACCATTGATTTTATATAAAAAGAATGATGTTAGTGGAAAAGCCTTATACGAAATGTTTGATGAGCTAAATGAAGATACGTTAGATGTTCTTTTGATAGCTCTTGCAGATATAATTGCCACAAGAAAGCTATTAAACCCTTCTGAAGAAATGGGCAAATTTAAAATTTATATTGAATATATGGCGAATAATTATTTAACTAGATTTAAAGAAAAATAAGATGGGCAAATTCATTACATATCAAGATACAATAATAAACTTCAGATAGATAAAGGAATTATTATTGATGATTTGATAGATGGGCTAGATGAACTGTCTACTTTGCAATAAAAGTATAAATAAAGAGATGATATTGTATTTGATAATGAAAGCTTTGTCAAAATAAATATTTTCACAAGAGATTGGTGGACTATGAACTACCAGTCTTTTTTAATTTCAAAAAAGTGTAAAGAAAGTGTAAAGAATCTAAAGTTTTCTTTACAAATAAAGGAATATTACAATATATATATAAATTAATACATAAATATGAAACTATAAACAAATATGGATATGTATGAGGGGGGAGTAAACTTGAAAAAAATATTAATAATAGCTTTATGTATGATGGTTGTTATTACAAGCTGTACACCAAATAAAACTACTAATATTACTGAAAATGAATATGCACAAGAAAAAACTGAAAAATCTGTTGAACTTAAAATCACAAAACATCCTCGGGAAAGCATAATGTTAGGCAATCGTGGAAAATTGAAAGAACTGCCTGTCTATGATGAAAATGACTTAAATCCTTTTCAGATAGATTTCAGAGGATACGATATAAGCCAAACAGATGTAGTAGGGGAAGACTATATTTCTTCTTTAAAGCATTCATCATTTAATACAGATACAAAATGGCCAGAAGAGCTTCCAAAAGGGTTTGAACCACAAAAAATAATGGAAATAGGTAAAAAACCAGGACTAAATGTGAGGAGTTTACATAAAGAAGGTATAACTGGCAAAGGAGTAGGAATAGCAATAATTGATCAAGAATTACTTGTAGATCATGTTGAGTATAAAGAACAACTAAAATTTTATGAAGAAATCCATACCTTTAGCTCTCAAGCACAAATGCATGGACCTGCAGTTGCATCTATAGCAGTAGGCAAAACAGTAGGGGTAGCACCTGAAGCAGATTTATATTATATTGCAGAGACTCATGGTACTTTTTCTGGTGGAAAGTTTAATTGGGATTTCACTTGGTTAGCTAAATCAATTGATAGAATACTGGAAGTAAATAAAATTTTACCCGAAGAAAATAAGATAAGAGTAATATCAATTTCAGTTGGATGGGGTGAATCACAGAAGGGTTATAAAGAAGTAATGGCTTCAGTTAATAGGGCAAGAAATCAGGGTATATTTGTTGTTTCATCTTCATTACATGATATTTATGGATGGAATTTTAATGGGTTAGGGCGTGAATATAACGATGATCCAGATGACTTTAACTCATATAAGCCAGGATATTGGTGGGAGAAGTATTATTATGAAGGAAGGTATAAAAAGTGGGAACCGATGCTTATGGTACCAATGGATGCAAGAACTACAGCTAGTCCAGCAGGAAGTGAGGATTATGTATACTATTCAGAAGGAGGATGGAGTTGGTCAATTCCATATATTGCAGGCTTGTATGCATTGTCATGTCAGGTTAAACCAGATATTACACCAAAGGAATTTTGGAAAACAGCAATCACTACTGGAGAAACTATTGAGCTAGAGAAGGAGGATAAGACTTATAAATTTGGCAAAATAGCAAATCCTGTTAAGCTCATTCAAAAGTTAAGGGAGAAAAAATAAAAGTTTAGCTAATATAATTTCCATAACAATTTAATAAAAATTGAAGTTAGATGATAGATTAAAGAACACTCAAGCCTAATCAACTTATATTAAGTTAATTAGGTTTTTTATTTAATTGAAAAAGAAATCTAGTTTTTACTATTTGTAATCTCCCAAAATATACGTGCATATAATTTCATAAACATACTATGAAAGGGAGATTATATGATTAATTATATATGGTTTTTCCTGATATTTATTGGGATGATAGTGGCTATTTTCACAGGAGAAATAGATGTTATAAATAAAGCTGTGCTTGAAGATACACAGCAAGCAGTAATGTTTGCCATAGGACTTACGGGAGTTATGGCAGTTTGGTTGGGATTAATGAAAATAGCAGAAAAGTCAGGACTGATAAAATCATTTAGCAGACTATTAAGGCCGCTAATAGGTTTCTTGTTTCCAGATATACCTAAAAACCATCCAGCAATTAGTGCTATAGTAATGAACATGGTAACAAATATGTTCGGAGCAGGGAACTCAGCAACTGCGCTAGGAATAAAAGCTATGGAGGAAATGAATACACTTAACAAAGATAAGAAAAGAGCAACAAACGCAATGTGCATGTTTTTAGTCATAAACATGTCTTCTATTCAGCTAGTGCCATTAACAGTATTAAAAATAAGGTCAGATGCAGGGTCATTAAATCCTACAGAAGTAATTGGAACATCATTGATAGCGACAACTATCTCAACTATAGTAGGAATAGTTAGTGCTAAGCTGC
>DAOUQG010000035.1 GCA_030625765.1 Thermohalobacteraceae bacterium
AAACCTTCCCTTTATATTATGATACAGATTAGTCCCCCACTGCCTTCATTTACAATTTTTTGAAGCGTTTTCTGCATCTTTCCTTGTGCATCCTCTGGCATCGTATTTAATTTTCTTTGTAGTTGCTCACTTACAAGATCATGTAACGATTTTCCAAACATATTAGATTCCCAAATTTTTGATGGATCACTTTCAAACTGATCTAAAAAATATTTTGCTAATTCTTCACTTTGCTTCTCTGTACCAATGAGCGGTGAAACCTCTGTTGTAATATCCGCTTTGATCATGTGAATACTAGGTGCTGTAGCTCTTAGCTTAACTCCAAATCTATTACCTTGTTTGAATATTTCTGGTTCTGCTAGCTCTAATTCCTCCAGGCTTGGATGGACTAATCCATAACCTCTGTCTTTAACATTTACTAAAGCATTTTCTAACTTATCATACTCTTTTTTTGCTTGAGACAGTTTTGTTACTAATGCTAAAATTTGATAGTCACCATCAATCTTGTACCCAGATAATTCTCCTAGCACATCATAGAATAAGCTATTATCAACATTTACATTTACATTTGTTACCCCTTCACCAAGTTTGATTTCTTCAATCTTTACATCCTTAACAATATCTAATTCTTTAAATTTAGCTATTCCTGAATCTAATTCACTAAGTCTATACATATTGTTAACTGATTCTTTTACTACTCCTAAAATATCAGTTCTTATAGGATGCTTTCTTGAAAGTCCTTCTACCCAACCAGGTAAATTAATGTTGATTTCTTTGATTGGAAACTCTAAAAGTACTTTTTGAAGTATATTATCAATATCATCTAATTCAATATTCATACAATCAACATTTACAACTGGTACCTGATATTTTTCTTCTAGATTTTCCCTTAGAGCAATTGTACTATCCAAATTTGGATGTCGTGAATTAAGTAATACTACAAAAGGTTTTTCAAGTTCTTTAAGTTCTTTAATAACTCTTTCTTCAGCTTTTATGTAATTGGATCTTTCTATATCTGTAATAGAACCATCAGTTGTTACTACAAATCCAATAGTCGAATGATCATTAATTACCTTTTTAGTTCCAATCTCAGCAGCTTCTTCAAATGGTATTTCTTTTTCATACCATGGTGTGCGCACCATTCTAGGAATATTGTTTTCTTCATGTCCTAATGCACCTTTTACTAAATATCCTACACAATCTACCATTCTTACATTAAAAGAAATATTATCCTTTACAGTTAGTCTTACTGCTTCATTGGGTACAAATTTTGGTTCAGTAGTCATTATTGTTTTTCCTGAACCAGACAATGGTAGCTCATCATTTGCCCTTTCCATTTTATATTTGTTTTCAATGTTAGGTAGTACTAATAATTCCATAAATCTTTTAATGAATGTTGATTTCCCTGTTCTAACAGGTCCTACTACTCCTACATAAATGTCACCATCTGTTCTTTCAGCTATGTCTTTATATATATCAAAATTATCCATAAAGTTTCCCTCCTTTATATAATAATGGATAATGTATTTTCTAATAAAATACTTAATTGTAAATATAATTTTCCATCATTATATATATATGACTTGAGAAACAGAATATGACATACTGAAAGAAAAGCATAAAAAAAGGACATACACATTTGTATGTCCCTACCATTCACCATCTATATCTTGTACCTCATGAGTTTTATCTCTAAGCATTAGATTCAAAACTGAATTTCTAACATCATGATCTTCATATAACACTCCATATATTTCTTCAATAATAGGCATTCTAACATCCATTTTTTTTGCTAATTTATAAGCAGACTTTGAGGTTTTAATTCCTTCAACAACCATTCCTATTGAGTTTACAGCCTCTTGCATACTCATTCCTTGTCCAATCTTTATACCAGCTCTTCTATTTCGACTATGCATACTTGTACAGGTTACTATCAAATCACCTATGCCAGATAATCCTGCAAAGCTCTTTTGTGCAGCTCCCATTTTCTCGCCAAGTCTAGCTATCTCAACAATACCTCTATTCATTAACGCAGCTTTAGTATTATCTCCGTAACCTAGCCCATCAGATATGCCTGCTCCTAAAGCAATTACATTTTTTATTGCTCCTCCTAATTCTACTCCTATTACATCTGGACTTGTATATACTCTAAACTTTGGAGACATAAAGACATCTTGTATGTACTCAGCAATTTCTTTTTTCTCAGATGCAACTACGACAGCTGTAGGTATATCTTTTGCTACCTCTTCTGCATGAGATGGTCCAGATAAAATAGCATATTTAACTTGAGGTAATTCCTCTTTTACTATCTCAGAAACTCTATACAGTGAATCATTTTCGATTCCTTTTGCTAAATTTACAATCGTTTGATCCTCTTTAATATACTTCTTAGCTTTTTTAAGAGTCTCCCTAACTGATTGTGTAGGTACTGCTAATACTAATACTTTGCTATCAGCTATAACTTCTTCAATATCATTTTTAATATCTACATTGCTAGGTATAATAACTCCAGGTAAATATTTTGTATTTTCCCTTGTTTTATTGATTTTTTCACACTGCTCAGTATTGCGAAGCCACATCTCTACTGGATAACCTTTTTTACCAAGCAAAATTGCTATAGCTGTACCCCAGCTACCCCCACCAATAATTCCAACCTTATCTTTCATGACCTTACCTCCATATTTTTTATCACTACGCCTTATGTCCTAGCTTTGATTCTTTACCTTTAAGTAGTCTACTAATATTTCCTCTGTGCTTATATATTGCTATAACAGATAAAGCTAAAGCGAACATAAAGAATCTTAAGTCAAATGGTCGTAATACAACAATAGAAACAATAGGTAATAATGACATTCCAACAACTGATCCCAAAGATACATATTTTGTCTTTATAATTAGTAAGACTCCTATAATAATACAGATGATCGCTACTATTGGCTCAATTGCAATTACAACAGCTATAGTTGTTGCTATTCCTTTACCACCCTTAAATCCTAATAATACTGGCCAGTCATGCCCAATTACAGCACATAATCCTCCGATAATTGCTCCTGTATCTCCTAAAATATAGCTTCCAATTAATATAGCTATAGCACCTTTTAATATATCAAAAATTAAAGTAATTACAGCAATTTTTGCTCCAAAAACTCGTAAAGCATTTGTAGTACCTGCATTTCCACTGCCGTGCTCTCTTATATCCTTTTTTCCCAAGATTTTTCCTAAATAATATGAAGATGAAATATTGCCCAGAAAATATCCAATAAGTATTACTAAAATTATTTTTAGCATAATTATCCCTCCCTTTCTCTAAATTCAAATTGAATTGGAGTTCCTTCAAAACCAAAGCTCTGTCTTATTTGGTTTTCAAGGTATCTTTGATATGAAAAATGCATAAGCTCTTTATCATTAACAAAAATCACAAACTTTGGAGGCTTTATCCCTACTTGTGTACCATAAAAAATCTTCAGTCTTCTTCCTTTATCAGAAGGAGGTTGATTCATTAACACTGCTTCACCTATGATATCATTTACAACTCCAGTTGTTACTCTCATAGATTGGTTATTTGAAATTGATTTTATCCAATCAAAAAGAATATTTATTCTCAGTCCAGTTTTTGCAGATATTAAAACTACAGGAGCATATGATGCAAAAGGAAATTTTTCACGAACCTCTTTCTCAAATTTAAGATAAGTCTTAGAATCCTTTTCAACAATATCCCACTTATTTATTGCTACTAAAATTCCTTTGCCATTCTCATGAGCAAATCCAAGAATCTTTTTATCCTGTTCAGTTATCCCTTCAACGCCATCAATCATCATTACACATATATCTGCTCTTTCAATAGCTGTAAAGGATCTTATTACACTATATCTCTCAATATTTTCATCAATGTTTTTCTTTCTCCTTATACCAGCTGTATCGATAAACACATACTTATCTTCTCCTCTGGTAAATGGTGTATCTATAGCATCTCTGGTTGTACCAGGTATATCACTTACAATTACCCTATCTTCGCCAATGATTTTATTAATCAAAGATGATTTTCCTGCATTAGGCTTTCCAATTACTGCAACCTTAATAACATCTTCGTCATACTCTGTATCTTTATCCTCAGGAAAATATTTTACAACTTCATCTAATAAATCTCCAAGTCCAAGCATTTGACCTGCTGAAATGATTATAGGATCACCTAAACCTAGCTCATAAAACTCATATATATCATCGGGAGTCTTAGGTGTATCTATCTTATTACATACTAATAAGACATTTTTACGTGATTTTCTCAAAATATTGGCTACATCTCTATCTGCAGATGTTAATCCTTCCCTTCCATCTACCATAAACAATATTACATCAGCAGTTTCTATTGCGATATCTGCTTGCCTTCTCATTTGACTGAATATAATATCCTTATTTTCTGGTTCAATACCTCCAGTATCTATTAAAGTAAAATACTTGTTTAACCATTCTGCTTCTGTATATATTCTGTCTCTAGTAACTCCAGGCTTATCTTCAACAATAGAAATTCTTTTTCCTGAAAGCTTATTAAAAAGTGTTGACTTCCCCACGTTTGGTCTGCCAACTATAGCTACTACTGGTCTTGCCATATTATCACCTCTTCTTTTCCTACTTTATTCATTTTTTGATTAACCAACATGTTTTCTCACGCTCATGTCACAAAAAGTTATGAAAACACAACACGCTTGAATTTGTATTATTATCCGATAAGTATAAGTAGATTACCAAAATCTTTGATTTTGTGTAAGTCACTTAGTAGCTTCATCAGACAACCAAAATCTTTGATTTTGTGTTGATCACTTAGTTTCTTCACCAGTCGTGAATCATATACATCGCTTCTTTCATTAGTTTTCAATCATCAGAAGTGATGTATATCTGAACAGCGAGGATAATAATTCAAATTCTTAGCACCAATTCTCATAGATTATCCTTTTAACGAGTCAGAAGGAACCATCCCCACCGACTCTTTACTCACTCATTTGAACAAAACTATCTACAAATGAATGTCCATCTATTTCTGATACAATAACTTTTTTCCCTACTTCTTCCTCAATATCTCTAATAGTAACATCATCAAGAAAAACATCTTCTCCACTTTTTAACATACACCTAGGTATTATTATACCATCTATATTAGAATAATTCTTTAAATGTGTTAATATATCTTTCCCTGTTACTAGTCCTGCCACAGTAATAGAATCACCAAAGAAATAATTTTTTATAGGAACTACATCTAAAACAAGTCCTTTAAATTTCTCAGATATTTTGTTAGATATATCTTTAATAAATTCGAAAGCTAATTCTCCCGTGATTAGTAAGATCCTTTGATTAAGCTTTAAACTATTATTAATTCCATCAAGCGCTTCTTCTACTTCATCATGAAATTTTCTCAATAAGCCTATACCATCTTCAATTAACGGAAAACCTTCATATGATTCTAAGCTAGGAATTTCTTTTTTAGCTAAAACAAAAAACTCATCACCTGCATATACAAACCTAGTTCCCTTCTCAATTAAAAACTTCTCCTGTTTTTCATTTATAAAATCTAATAACTCATTAGCTTTATTATAATCATATGTGCTAACTTCATATAACCCTTCACGATATTTTGTAACTCCAACTGGAACTACTGCTACACTGCTTACATTTGGATACAAACCAATCAAGTCATTTAATGTTCTTTCAAGATTCTTTCCATCATTGACATCAGGAATTAAAACTATTTGACAATTCATTTCTATTCCTACTTCACTGAATCTCTTGAGAATTTCATAGATTTTGCCTGCATTCTTATTATTCATCATTTTTACTCGTAAATCTGGGTCAGTTGTATGAACAGAAATGTTTATAGGGCTTAATCTATATTTTATTATACGATTAATATCATCCTCACTCATATTTGTAAGAGAAACAAAATTGCCCTGCAAAAATGAAAGTCTGGAATCATCATCCTTGAAATACAGTGTTTTTCTCATACCTTTAGGTAATTGGTCAATAAAACAAAAAATACACTTATTACTACAGCTTTTTGCTTTATCCATTAAAGCATTTGTAAAAACGATTCCGACATCTTCATGATATTCCTTTTCAATTTCATACTCCCATACCTCATCATTCTTTTTTTGAATTGTAACAACAATAAATTCATCTGCTATAAGATATTTATAATCAATTACATCCTTAACTTCTTGATTATTAATAGCTAATAAAACATCTCCTTTTTCAATACCTAATTCCTCAGCTATACTGTCTTTTTCAACACTATAAATCAAATTGTCTTTTCCATTAATAATATTTGACTCCATAAAATCCCCTTCTAAATATATACGTGATATTAGTACCAGGTAACAATATTATATCATAATAATTAACCACTTAAAACCTATTCTGTAAATAATATAAATCTAGTACTAAGTAATTATATACTTGCCTATAAAAAAAAGCAATGTTTTAAATATTAATAACTTCCTAGAATATAAATAAGACAACTTTGAAAAAGTCGTCTAAAAATGATTAATGCCTAACAATAATATATGAACCATTTTCTAAATCATGTATCATTCCTAATGTAATCTTTGACAATAGTAAAGATATCCTTTCCTTCTCTTCTTCATCCCTAGCATAAAAAATTGGAGTAGTTCCACTAGAAACTAATTCTTTTTCAGTAGTTATTATAGCTAAAATATCCTCTTTTATTCCTATATCCAACCTTATCACTCCTTAATCAGCTGCTTTTCTGCCAACACGTGAATCTAATGGTTTTCTTTTTGCACTTTCTAATACAATTGTACTTTTAACTGCTTGAACAAGACATTCGACATCGGGCTCCATAGTAACAATAGCCATAACAACATTTCCTGTATGAGGATCTCTTCTGGCAATTGGAGTAAAATCTGGCTCATCTACATCCTTCCTTATTCCAAGAAGTATGGAAGCGTTGTGCTGAATAGCCTGCCTTTGACCTAAATTTCCTAATGTAGCAATACCGTTTTCATTCTTTGGAATTATCTCAACAGCTATTCCATTTTCCTGATAAATCTTTCTTGAAGCCTTTAGACCTATGTTCATGATTACTACTCCATTAATAGCTAGTAATGGTCCTTCGAAGGTTATTGTTGCAGGACGTACATCTGCAATATCTTGGACTGTTTCTCTTCTAATAGCTTTGTTAAAATATATGATTACTGCAAAGCCTACTATAAAACCTGCTAGTACAGATAGATTTACTGATACGCCCCTTCTTTCAAGAAAATAGATTACAATACTAACCACTAAACCAGTTAACATTGTCATATAGTTTCTAGCTTCAAACGCTTTTGCGATATCTTCTATATATGCTGTGCCTCTTGCAACTAGCTCTGTAGGCTCTATGTTATCTAAACTTTGTCTTTCTAAGCTTCTCACGTCTCTGAATTGTTGAGCTGCTAATGCTAAAAAAGTTACAGCAGCAAATTCCTTTTCTGCTAAGGCAGGTACAGCTACAGCTCCAAGACTTGCAGAAACTATTCCTAAGGTTATATGTGAAAAAACACCTTGAGGATAGCTTGGGTATTGTCTATAATCCGATCTTAGCATTGATAATCTTGAAAAAACTCCCAAGATTATTGAAGGTATTATTATATGTGCATATTCAAACATATCATCACCTGCCTAAATAATCTTTATTTAACTGCATAGCTAAATACATACATTAGTAATTTCACTCATTAAAATCCTTTATTTAGATTTCCCTCAAACAGCTTATACTATTCTTAAAAAGATAAGAATACACTTAGATTTTATTAAATTTTAGTTGTCTTAATAATTTGCTTGAAGGCTAATGCTCATATTTAACATCAACTAAATAAAAAAGCATTACCTGTAAAAACTTACAGATAATGCTTTCATTTTTATTCATATAAAGGGAATTTACTGCACAACGTTACAACTCTTTGTCTTAACTCTTTTCTATCATTTGTTTCATCCAATGCTAATCTAATAATCTCTGCTATCTCTCTCATTTGTTCCTCTTTCATACCTCTTGTAGTAATAGCAGGAGTTCCCATTCTAAGTCCACTTGTAACAAAAGGACTTTCAGGATCAAATGGTATAGTATTCTTGTTTGTTGTTATTCCTACTTCATCAAGTAATGCTTCCGCCTTCTTGCCTGTTAAATTCATATTTCTAAGATCTAAAAGAATCAAATGATTGTCTGTTCCTCCAGAAACTAAGTTAAAGCCCTTTTGAGTCAATGTTTCTGCAAATGCCTTTGCGTTACTTAAAATCTGTTTTTGATAATCCTTAAAGTCTTCCTGTAAAGCTTCTTTGAAACTCACAGCTTTAGCAGCTATTATATGCATAAGAGGTCCGCCTTGGATACCTGGAAATATTGCTTTGTCTATTTTAGCAGCATATTCCTTCTTACAAAGAATAGCTCCTCCTCTTGGACCACGCAATGTTTTATGGGTAGTTGTAGTAACAAAATCAGCATAAGGAATTGGACTAGGATGTAAACCAGTTGCAACTAATCCAGCAATATGTGCCATATCCACCATCAAATATGCTTCTACCTCATCAGCAATTTCTCTAAATTTTTTAAAATCAATTATTCTAGGATAAGCACTAGCACCTGCAATAATCATCTTCGGACGTTCTCTTTTAGCAATTTCTCTAACTTCGTCGTAATCAATAATTTGTGTTTCTTTATTTACACCATAATCAACAAAATTAAAATATGTACCCGAGATATTAACTGGGCTACCATGTGTCAAATGTCCTCCATGAGAGAGGTTCATACCTAATACTTTGTCACCTGGCTTTAAAAATGCAAAATAGACTGCCATATTAGCATTTGAGCCTGAATGAGGTTGAACATTTGCATGCTCAGCATTAAAAATTTCTTTCAACCTATCTCTAGCTATATTCTCAGCTATATCAACTATTTCACAGCCTCCATAATATCTTTTACCAGGATAACCCTCTGCATATTTATTTGTTAATTGAGTTCCCATTGTCTCCATTACTTGTCTTGAAACAAAGTTTTCTGATGCAATTAACTCAATGTTATTATTTTGCCTATTAATTTCTTCATCAATAACGTGTATAATTTCAGGGTCAAACTTTCTAAGATTACTTAAGTCCATAAATATTCTCCTTCCTTTAAGTTACTTATAATAGTAAAAATAATATATCTCTTAATGAAATATAATATACACTCATCCTAAATTTCTACATATACTCATTTTACATATAAGTACATATTATTACAAGTTTTTTTATATAAAAAATAAATATTCTCAAAAAAATAAAAGGCTGCCTTGCAGCAGCACATAATCAATTCGACAATAAAAAAGTTGTTTATTTTGTATATCTAATCATTGTATCTATTAACTCATCAAGAGTAGTATCATCTTCTTTATTTTCAAGATAGTTTTTTAAACAGTTCTTAGTATGGTTTTCTAAAATCAGTCCACCCACTTTATTTAAAGCGGCCCTAGCAGCTGCAATCTGAGTAAGAATATCTCCACAGTACTTTTCTTCATTTACCATCTTTTGAATTCCTTTAATCTGTCCCTCTATCCTTCTTAATCTGTTAATTATTGGCTCAACTTTTTTTATTTCCTCCATGGATACACCCCCATAATAGATTTAGTTTATATTTTTCAATCAATTATTCTATGCTCTTAAAGGATTCTTTACAAACAATATTAGATAGAATAATGTACCTAGAATAAGTGTTATATTGAAGCCCAACTTCATAGATATAATAAGAGACAATATTGAGCTCACAACTGACATAATACCATTTATACCCCATGCAAGCGGTATTCCATTTACAGTCTTTCCTTGTGAAATCCTTTTAATACCTCTAGGAAACGGCATACCTAAAAATATACCTAATGGGAAAAGTAATAAGAATACTACAAAAAATTTACCGATTATATCTATTCCAACAAAACTATTGAATATTACTGGTGAAACTATAGCAATTAAAAGATTCACTAACCCAACTATTAAGAAAATATAATCTCTTTTTTTATTAATCCTCTCGATTAGTCCATTACTGCTAATAAAGCTACCTATTCCACTACTAAAAAGCAACGAAAATAAAATAAATGAAAAAGCTTTTGTAGTACTTCCCATAAATAAAATAGCTTTCTGCATAATTGGGATTTCAACTAGCATAAATCCGAGTCCAATTATTGAAAAATATACAGATATACTCCTAAGCTCTTTATTATTAAACACCACTATAAATAACAGTATACCTATAAACAATACTCCTAATAACATATATAACAATGTATCAGGTATTCCTTTATCATAATCATAAAAGAATGGTCTATTGTCTATTGTTGGTTTTGCATTGAATTGAAATCTATCTACTAGCTCCTCAAATGTAATTTTTCCTTCTGCATAAATCTTATACAAAGGTATTTCATGATAATTTGGTAAGTTTATAACTGCTCTGTTTTGTTTTTCAGCAATTGCTTTCACGCTAGCTATTTCATCATTTGAAAAAGGTGTCTCCCTATATATTACTACTGGCATCCATATAGAACCATTATTTTTCTGGCTTTCTTCTTCTGAAAGAGTGTTAACAGCAATAAAATACTTCGTAACGTCTTCTCTATTAACTCCTCTCTCTATAAGAATCTTTGTCATAGTATTGATAGATTTTATCATTTCTCTCACATCATTAAATACAAATGTAAGTATCCCATCATCATTCAAATGATTTAAGTATTCATTATAAGCTTCTTCTGTATAAATATAGTTCTCAGATAACATGGCAGCTGAATTGTCTACAACCCCAGAAAATACCTTGCCTAAATAAATGTGATCATATTTCTTATCAGTTATGCTAATAAATTTTCTACCATCTTGAATATATAATGATACTCCTTCTAGGTTATAAATTCCACCATTAAACTCTCTAAATTCATTTACTGCATCAATTGTTGATGGGTTTATTTCAACAGCATCAATATCATTCGCATCTCCTAGAAGAGCTAATAAAACATCCTCTCCTCCACCAGAACCAATAAGCAAAGTACTATCATTACTGCTAATTTCAAAAGGAATATATTCAATAGAATCTTTAAGATATAAGACTTCGTTTAAATCTCCATCAAATCGAATCATTGGAGCACTGGCTCCACCATCTGTGATGATTGTCTTTTTGTTAGGAACTCCAACGTCTATTACATCTGTTCTAGATATTGAATCCCATTTAGTATATTCAATCTCAACCTTGCCTTCTATTCTCTCATTCCAATAATTAATAACAGTATGTGGACTGGTAACATAGGCAGTGAACTTTTTTTCTAAATCTTTAACAAAAGTATTATTCATAAAAACAACAATAAACAATACAGCTAAAATACTAGAAACGATTTTAACTTTTCTTCCACTTGTATTCAAACTAAATAGTAACGCACTCAAAATAGTAATCATAGATGTAATAATTAATGTTCCTATGAAGCCTGTACTATTCATAAAAAAAAATAATACTGATACTTCCAATTGATGAACCCAGCAAATCTGCAAAATACAGTTTATGTCCAATATTTTTAAACTCAATAAATATTAATGATAAGATTATTCCACCAAAAACAAAAGGTATACAAGCCATAACAGAATATATTATAAACACATCTATATATGGAAGCTTGTATATTGATAAAGTAATTACTAAATAGCTAATCGATAAAATTATCGAAAAAAAAGCAATAGCTTTTGTCCTCATTTTAAAAATTCTTAATTTCTTCTCAAAGAAGAATACTATTATTCCCCCAATTCCTAAACCTAATATTGCTAAAGAGGTTACTAGAAAAACAAAGTGATAAACTAATACTGTTGAAAATAGTCTAGTAGTTAATACTTCATAAATAAATAATGAAGATGATATTAAAAATAAGCCTATCATAGTTATTAATTTACTATAATTTCTATCATTACTACTCAAAATACCCACTCCCGCCTTTATATTTTCTTGTTTTCAGTATTATTCAATTTATTAAAAAGCTAATAAATATATATCAAGATGATATAATTCTAACCATCTCAAATTTTAATCTATCACTATTTTTTATCCTCTTATCAACTTGTCTAAGAAATATAAATGAAACACCTAGTAATACAAGACCTGTTAAAAACCCTAAAGACTCATAGTTGATTATCCCCATTGATTTAAAAATGCTTATACCAAATGCTGTCCCTGCTATCAGCATTACTAAAGGAATAATATATACAATAAATGCGAATTGCATAACAAATTTTGTCTGCAATTTAACTTCAACTAAATCACCTTTTTCTGCTCCTAAAGAATTCTTTATCCTTACCCTAGTTACAGGAACAGAACATCCTCCACCACAAGACGCACAATTATCTCCACAAGCTGAAGCTCGTCTAACTTCCACATCAGCCATACCGTTAATAGTATCTCTTACATATCCAATCTGCTTCATATACTTCACCTCATTTTTTTTAGATTTTCTATCTTATAATATCTTTAACTACCTCAGATGCAATAATTAACCCAGCTACTGATGGAACAAACGAAACACTTCCTGGTGTCTGTTTTCTGGTATTTTTATTATCGTCTTCAGGGTTAAAATTTTGAGGAGTTATAGGCTTTTCTTTAGAGTAAACTACCTTTAAGTTCTCTATTCCTCGTGTCCTCAATTCCTTTCTCATAACCCTCGCTAATGGACACATACTAGTTTTATATATATCTTCAACCTCTAGCATAGTAGGATTGAGCTTATTTCCTGTTCCCATACTACTGATAATGGGAATATTCATTTTCTTACATCGTTCAATCAAATCTAGCTTTGATGAAACCATATCAATTGCATCTACAACATAGTTACAATCATCAGATAGCAGCTTATCAGCATTTTCACTATTATACTTCATTTGATATGTGGTTACTTCTGCTTCTGGATTAATGTCCAGAATTCTTTCCTTCATTATTTCTACTTTAGACTGTCCAATTGTCTTAGTAGTTGCATGAATCTGTCTGTTCAAATTTGTGATATCTACAGTATCATAATCAATTAATACTAACTGCGATACACCACTTCTTGCTAAAGCCTCAACTACATAAGAGCCTACTCCTCCAACACCAAAAACTGCTATTTTACTTTCTTTTAGCTTTCTTAGGCCTTCTTTACCTATTAGCATTTCTGTTCTTAAGAATGGGTGAGTCATTTCAACAATTACTCCTTTCGAATATGCTCAAGGAACAAAAAAATAATAGAACCTTAAATCCTTAGTACCACTTTTTCAACAGCATTTCTTTCAGATTATACCCCTAGGTAGTAATTTCTTGCTGATTTTATAATAGCATATTTTGTACCTATCAGCAAATTAAATAATCCCAAAAATAATTAAAGCTGGAGTAAATTTTGTCTCCAGCTTTATTATAATGCAAAATATTTTTTTTATTAATCTTCTTTAACCTTTACACTTACATAAAGCTCATCTAGCTGTTTTTCTGACACAGTAGTTGGAGCTTCAGTCATCAAGCAAGATGCACTTTGAGTTTTTGGAAATGCAACTACGTCTTTTATATTCTCAGTTTTAGCAAAGAACATTATCAATCTATCAAAACCATAAGCTATTCCACCATGAGGTGGTACTCCGTATTTAAATGCTTCTAACAAGAATCCAAACTTCTCCCATGCCTCTTCCATTGTAAATCCGAGAGCTTTAAACATCTTTTCTTGAAGCTGAGAGTTATTGATTCTTATACTTCCTCCACCAGCTTCTTCACCATTAATTACGATATCATATGCCTTTGCTCTAACCTTTTCAGGTTCAGTTTCTAATAGCTCGATATCTTCATCCATAGGATGTGTAAATGGATGATGCTTAGCAACAAATCTATCTTCTTCTTCATCATACTCGAAAAGTGGGAACTCAGTTATCCAAACTAGTTCAAATCTATCCTTGTCAATCATATCTAATCTCTTAGCAACTTCAACTCTCAAATGTCCTAAAGCATCAAACACAACTGAAGGCTTATCAGCAACGAATAATAATAAATCTCCTGATTTTCCTTGCATTTTTTCAATTATATTGTTAATTTCTTCTCCCTTTAAGAATTTAGCAATTGGAGATGATACTCCTTCATCAGTTATCTTCATCCATGCTAACCCTTTAGCTCCATAAGTCTTAGCAAAATCTTCTAGCTTAGATATATCCTTTCTGCTAAAGCTATCTGCGTTTCCATTAACATTTATTCCTCTAATTTCCCCACCATTTTTAATCGTTCCACTAAATACTTTAAATTCACTATCCTTTACTACATCAGAGATATTAACTAGTTCAAACCCAAATCTAAGGTCTGGCTTATCTGAACCAAATCTATCCATCGCTTCCTTATACGTCATTCTTTTGATTGGAAGCTCTATCTCTATTCCTTCGATTTCTTTGAACATCTTATATATCAGCTTTTCATTTATAGCAATAACATCATCGATATCAACAAAAGACATTTCAATATCAACTTGAGTAAACTCTGGTTGTCTGTTAGCTCTCAAATCTTCGTCTCTAAAACATTTAACTATTTGATAATATCTATCCATTCCCGACACCATAAGAAGCTGCTTCATAAGCTGTGGTGATTGAGGTAATGCATAGAATTTTCCTGGGTTTACTCTACTAGGTACTAAATAATCTCTAGCTCCCTCTGGAGTTGGTTTTGTAAGCATAGGAGTTTCTATTTCTACAAAGCTGTTATCATCTAAAAATTCTCTAATAACCCTAGCAGTTTTATGTCTTATTTTCAGATTGTTCTGCATAGATGGTTTTCTTAAATCTAAATATCTATATTTTAGCTTCATAGTTTCTGATACATCATCATCATCTTTGATATATATTGGAGGAGTTTCAGCCTCATCAAGAATTTTAAGCTCCTCTACAAAAACCTCTATATCTCCAGTAGGTAAATCTGGGTTTTTAGATTGTCTCTCTTGAACCTTTCCTTTTACAGCAATAACATATTCACTTCTGATTTTGCTTGCTTTATTAAAAGCTTCCTCTGAGATATCACTATCAAATACAACCTGCGCTATCCCGCTAGTATCTCTTAAATCAACAAATACAAGTGAGCCTAAATTTCTTCTTTTCTGTACCCAACCCATAAGGATTACTTCTTGACCCTCATTTTCAATTCTAAGAGTTCCACACATATGTGTACGCCTCAAATTACCCATTCTTTCTCCCATAATATTGCCTCCCTAGTTCTTTAGTTCTGATTTCAATATTGATATCAAATCATTTAATTTTATCTCATTCTGTTCCCCAGTTTTCATATTTTTAAGTGCTACAACACCTTTTTCAATTTCGTCATCACCTATTACAATAGTGTAGTTAGCATTTATTTTATTTGCATACTTGAACTGAGCCTTAAAGCTTCTACCTACATGATCCTTATCAGCGGAAATACCGTTTTTTCTTAAATCACATAATATTTTAAAAGCTTCTTTTTCAGCATTATCACCAATTGATACAATGAAAATGTCTATTTCGTCTTCAAATGGAATTTCGATTTTATTGTTTTCTAATGTTAACAATAATCTCTCTATTCCCATTCCAAACCCAACACTTGGAGTTGAAGGTCCACCAATGCTTTCTAGTAATCTGTCATATCTTCCTCCACCACAAACGGTTCCTTTAGCTCCTATCTCATTAGATATAAATTCGAATGCTGTTTTTGTATAATAATCAAGACCTCTTACAATTTTAGGATCTACTACATATTCTATATTTGCTATATCAAGTAACTCCTTAACGTTTTCAAAGTGAAGAGAACATTCATCACATATGTGATCAATCATAAGTGGAGCGTCTCCAATATGTTCTTGACACGCATCGTTTTTGCAGTCTAGTATTCTCATTGGATTTTTTTCATATCTCGTTTGACATGTGCTACATAGCTTATCAATTTTTTTAGAAAGATATTCTCTTAAGATTTGATTATACTCATTTCTACATTTTGGACATCCTATACTGTTAATATGAAGCTCAACATTCTTGATTCCAAGCTTATCGTATAATGTTGTTACTATACTGATTACCTCAGCATCAGCAGAAGGTTTATCGCTCCCAAAAACCTCTATTCCAAACTGATGATGTTGTCTTAATCTTCCTTTTTGAGGTTTTTCATATCTAAAAATTGGAGAAATATAAAACACTTTTGTAGGCTGTGCATCTGCGTATAGTTTATTTTCTATATATGCTCTTGCTGCTGGAGCAGTTCCTTCAGCCCTTAATGTTATACTTCTTCCTCCTTTATCCTCAAAAGTATACATTTCTTTCTGAACAACATCTGTTGTTTCACCAACTCCTCTTTCAAACAATTCAGTATGTTCAAAAACAGGTGTCCTTATCTCTTTATAGCCAAAGCTTTTACACAATTCTCTAAACATTTTTTCAAGATATTGCCACTTGTAAGATTCTACAGGTAATACGTCCTTAGTACCTTTAGGTGCTCTAGTTAACATAGTAACCCTCCCTTTTATATATTATTGTTTGGATATACAACTTAAATATTTAAAAATATAAAAAACCTCTCATCTCTATCAAAATCATCTTTGACAGGGACGAGAGGTTTATTTCCCGCGGTTCCACCCATATTGCACACATATTGTCTAAATATATGTACCACTTAATTAGTCCTTAACGTAGACATACGAATAAACCTACTTCTATTTCAGTTTATCTACTCTGGGGTGTGTTCATTAAATATTGATATCGGATTTCCACTAACACCGACTCTCTATTATCAAGTGATTTAACTACTATTCCTCTTCATAGTATTTTGTATTTGTATTGACATTTATTATAAAGTAAGAGCATAAGACTGTCAACAGATTTTTGGTAAATTTCTCTTTCTATCTATCATACTACTAACTTGTATAAAAAATTCACTAATGTTATAGAACTATATCCTTACTTTATTTTGCTGTTTTCAATACTTGTAACTTTATCTCTTGATTTTCAACTTTATCAGTTAATTTGTCAAGCTTTTCATTTACATCAGTGATACCTTCATTACTCAGTTTGTAACCATCATATAATGCTTTGATATCATCTTTGAGTTCGTTCTCCATTCTAACCATATTACT
>DAOUQG010000057.1 GCA_030625765.1 Thermohalobacteraceae bacterium
GTCAAGCAATCAAAAGAGCAAAATCAGCTATATTCTTTTCAGCTACGTTGACTCCGTTAGAATATTTTCGTGATACATTAGGAGGAGAAGAAGAGGATTATATCATGGCATTATCATCACCATTTGACAGTGAAAAGTTAGAACTTCTTATTTGTGATAACATTTCAACAAGATATAAGGATAGAGAAAAGAGCTATTTTGATATTGTAGAATACTTAAATACAGTTGTAAATCAGAAAAAGGGTAACTATTTAGTTTTTTTCCCTTCTTATAAATATATGAATAATATCCATGATAGATATATTGAAGAGTATCCAACTAGTAATGTTATAATTCAATCCTTCAATATGAAGGAAAAGGAAAGAGAACATTTCCTAGGAAATTTTAATTCTAATTGTGAAGAAATTTTATTAGGATTTGCAGTATTAGGAGGAATTTTTTCAGAAGGAATTGATTTGACTGGAGATAGACTATCAGGCGTTATTATTGTTGGGGTAGGGCTTCCTAAAATCTGTTTAGAACGAAACATTATTAGGAATTTTTTTGATGAGAAAAATAGCACTGGGTTTAAATATGCATATATGTATCCTGGCATGAATAAGGTATTGCAGGCAGCTGGAAGAGTAATTAGAACTGAAACTGATAAAGGAGTAATACTTTTAATAGACGAACGATTTTCATATTCTGATTATAGAAGATTGTTTCCTGAGCATTGGAGAAAAAACACAAGAGTTAAGAGATTAAAAGATGTAGAAAAATCCTTGAGATTATTTTGGAGTGATTAAAAAGCAATAGAAGATAACCATATGGATGAGAGTAGTTTATTACACACTAGATGGGATTGTAAAAGTCATATTATTTTTCCGCCAAAATTTAGAAGAAAAGCAAGAAGTGAAATAGCTGGATATTGATTCTGGCTATTTTTTTTTGATATTAATTGTGAAAGCTTCTTAAAACAATTATGAAAATAATGACGAATAATGATGGAAATTCATCGTTGAAATTTTTTAGAAAAATATGATATATTTTACAAGTACCATAAATGATTTAGTAAACTTATTATTGGCTGTAATATTATTTTAATATGAATAATTAAATTGGGTAATTAGTATATTTTTTTCAACAGTCGTAGAGTTTTGAACTGACTAAATCATATTATACAAGGAGGAAAAATTAATATGAAAAAAATAATAACGTTTTTACTATTTATAAGCTTGTGTATGGGGATGATTGGATGTTCAAGTAAAAAAGAAGTAACGCTGGGAAGTCTAGATGGAGAGAAATATACTAATGATTATTTTGGAATAGAAATAACTGTTCCAGAAGAGTGGACAAAACTTGATGCACAGCAGCAGCAAGAACTAATGAATTTAGGCCAAGAAGCTATTGCTGGTGATGATGAAAAATTAAATAAACAATTAGATTTGGCTGAAGAAAAGGTATTAAACTTTATGATTGCTTTTAAATATCCATTAGATGAAGTACATACCGTAAATCCAAGTATAGCATGCAACGCAGAGAAGTTAAGTTTTTTACAAGGTATTAAAAATGGAGAAGAATACTTAGAAATGTCAAAGGAACTATTGGCTAAAGCTCAGATACCTTATGAATTTGATGAGGACATATATACTGAAAATTTAGGAGGGCAACAATTTTCAGTATTGAAGGTAAATATAGATGCAGGAGCTATTAAGCTTTATCAAAAATATTATACTAAAATCATAGATGGATATGCTTTTAATATAATCGTGACTTACTCAGATGAAGAAGAGAAAGAAGAAGTTGAGGAAATGTTGAACTCTGTAAAATTTAATTAACAGTTTCGAAGTCCTCAGTATTGGAGGAAAAACAAAAAAGTGAAAATAATTAAAGATGCTGAAAACTTATTGATATAATTTTAGAATGATAAAAAATAATAGGGAGACCTATTGTTTTTTTATTGTCTAATCACTTTATTCAATTATAGAAAATATTATATAAAAAGAAGGATATTAACAAATGAGATAGAAATTATAAATACACCTACAAAATACCATAACGTTATACAAATTTTTACAATAAAACAAACGGAAATTATAACTTTATTGATTATTTATACAAAGGATGGATAATATGTCAAAGTTACATTTGGTAATAGCTGATAAGGAAGTTTTCTATGTTGAGGCATTAACAAATTATATTTTAAATAACTACTCTTCAAGATTTCAGATAAGCTCCTTTACAGATGAAGAACATTTGTGTAGCTTCTTAGAAAATTCAGATAATCAATTTGATATTCTATTAATCTCTCCAGAATTATTTAAAGCTTCAATTTATAAAGGAAAAAATGAAAAGGTAATTTTATTATCAGCAGGAGAGATAAATAATATTACCTCAAATAATATTTCAATAAATAAATACCAATCAGGTGAGAAAATTGTCAGCAATATTATAGGTGCTTTATCTGACGAAGACATTGGAGAATTATACATCTCATCTGGGAGTAAAAAGACGAGGGTGACAGCTGTATACTCACCCAGCGGAGGCGTAGGTAAAACATCAATATCAGTAGGAAGTTCATTGTTATCCTCTGAGAAAGGGAATAGGGTATTTTATTTAAATATGGAAACATATCCATCAACACCTATATTCTTTGATTGTGAAAGTAATAGGAATTTTTCCGATGTAATTTTTCATGTTAAAAACAATAGTAGGAATTTAGCATTAAAAATTGAAGGCATAAGATCAGTAGATTCGCAGAGCAAAGTTCATTTTTTTTCACCACCAGAAAGTATCATTGATGTGAATGAGTGTTCAAATGAGGATTTTAGTTTAATTATTAGACAGCTAAAGATGACAAATCAGTATGATAACATTTTTATAGATATGTCAACAGATTTAGATGAAAAAACCATTGCTTTATTATCAGAAGCTGATGATATCTTACTGATTATGACTCAAGATGAAATGGCTGTTTCAAAGATAGAAAGATTATTAAAGGATTTTGAGATAATATCAAAAAGAAATGAAGTGAGATTACTTGATAAAACAAATATTGTTTTAAATAAATTTAACCCAATCATTTCATCAAAAGTAGAATACTTAAATAATTATGAAGAATTGACTATCTTTAAAGTTCCTAAAGTGCCGAGAATATTCGTATCTAGCGATAATCACTATCGTCTGGATGCCAACTCGGAGTTTACACAAGCTTTAAGAGAATTACTGACGACTATTTTGTAAGTTAGGGGATATTAGTAATGAATTTAACACAAAAGGAAGAATTAATAAAGGAAATAAAGCAAATAGTTAGCGATAATATTAACATTGAAAAGGATTGTAATGATGATGAAATTGAAGAATTGATTAGGGAGATAGTTTTTGAAAAAGCAAAATCCTACTATCTAAGTATAACTGAAAAACAAGAGATAATTAGTACTGTTTTCAACTCAATGCGAAGATTAGACATTTTGCAGCCTATATTAGAAGACCCTTCAGTTACAGAGATTATGATTAATGGACCTAACACTATTTTTGTTGAAAAAAATGGCAGAGTATTTTCTTTAGATAAGAAATTTGAAAGCAAGCAGAAGCTTGAAGATATTATTCAATCTATAGTTGCGAAGGTAAATAGAACTGTTAATGAAGCATCACCAATAGTAGATGCAAGACTTGAGGATGGCTCAAGAGTAAATGCTGTGCTTCCTCCTATAGCGATAAATGGACCGATATTAACAATAAGAAAATTTCCTGAGAAACCTATGACAATTGATCAGCTCATTAAGTATGGCTCAATTTCTGAAGAAGTCTCAGAGGTACTATGTAGAATGGTAAAAGCTAGATATAATATTTTTATTTGTGGTGGGACAGGCTCAGGAAAAACTACATTTTTAAACGCTTTATCAAACTTTATCCCTTATGACGAAAGGATTATTACAATAGAAGACTCAGCAGAGCTTCAAATAGTAAACATTAAGAACATCGTTAGTCTTGAAACAAGAGATTCAAATACAGAGGGAAAAGGAGAAATTACAATCAGAGATTTGATTAAATCATCATTAAGAATGAGACCAGATAGAATTATAGTCGGAGAGGTTCGTGGAGCAGAAGCATTAGATATGCTTCAAGCTATGAATACTGGGCATGATGGTTCGCTATCCACTGGACATGCTAATTCAACAAAGGATATGCTAAGTAGGATTGAAACAATGATTTTAAGTGGGGCATCCATGCCTTTAGATGCAATTAGACAGCAGATTGCATCAGCTATAGATATTATGATTCATTTATCGAGGCTTAGGGACAAGTCTAGAAAGGTTATGGAAATAACAGAAGTGTTAGGATACAAAGATGGACAGATTCAATTAAATCCTTTATATATATTTGAAGAAGATTCGAAAATGTCTACTGATGAAAAAGTTGTTGGGAATCTTATTAGAACAAAAAACGAAATGATACATAAGCTCAAATTTAAAATAGCAGGTATAACAGATAGAGTGTGAGGTGAAAAAAAGTGAAGCTAGTATTAGTAGTACTTGGATCATGTGTTTGTGCCTTGATATTGTTTTTACTGATTGAACATAGTAAAGATCTTAAAAGAAAAAATAATTCGGTTAATAATAAATTTAAGAAATATGAACTAAAAAGCTCCCAAGAAAAAAATAAGGGTCCTATTGATTACGATATTTACGAAATGTCAACTAAAGAGAAGATTTTTTATACTGTTATTGCAGCAAGTATTATCTTTGCAATAGGATATATTTTTTATCGAAGCTATATTTTTTCATTTATATTAACGCCTCTAGCTTTATTTTATCCCAGATTTAGAACTAAAGAATTAATAAACAAAAGAAAAAATGAACTTTGTATGCAGTTTAGGGAAGGGCTATATGCGTTATCCTCATCATTATCAGCTGGAAAATCTATTGAGATGTCTTTTAGGGATGCGCTTAATGATTTGTCAATCCTTTATATTGACCCAGAAACATATATTATAAAAGAATTTGAATACATCATACGAAAAATCGATATGAATGAGACAATTGAACAAGCATTGCAAGACTTTTCACAAAGATCTCACTTAGAAGATGTTAATAGCTTCGTAGATGTATTTATTACAATAAAAAGAACAGGAGGTAATATGGTTAAAATTATTAAAAATACCTCTGATAGTATTGGTGAGAAAATACGTATTAAACAAGAGATAGAAACAATGGTTGCTCAAAAGAGACTTGAACAGAAAATTTTAAACTTTGTTCCAATTGCATTGATACTATTTCTTTCTTGGAGTGCGCCAGATTATATGTCAGTAGTATTTAATACAAATTATGGTAGATTTCTAATGACAATATCCGTTTTACTGTTAGCTTGTTCATACTTTATTTCAAGAAAAATTATGGATATTGAGGTGTAAAAGATGACTATAGCTTTTTTTCTATTATTAATTATAAATATTACATTATATATTTTATCAAGAAATAGATATGAAGACTTAGTGTATTCACTTTGTAGTAAAGAATACCCTTTAAAAAGCTTTTTTCCGTTAGCGATATATTTATTAGAAAAAATCAACTATAGATATAATACACGTTATGATAAAAAGCTTATAAATAAAATCATAGAGGTATATGGTGTTCGAAATGCAAAGAAAAATTTGATTATACATTGGGCAAATAAAATTTCTACGGTATTATTTGCATTGCTAATAATATTCTTTTTTGGAATGGCAATAGGTGATATAGATAAAGGTCATGTATTCTATGCAATTATTGTTTTAGGTACTCTTATATATGGGACTGATAGAGATTTGAATAAAAAGCTTCATAAAAGACATATTCAAATCAAGCTGGATTTTCCAGATTTCTTAAATGAGCTTACTCTACTAATAGACGCTGGAATGAATGTATCAACTGCATGGAAAAAAATTGTTTCAGAAAATACAAAAGAAAGACCATTGTATGATGAGCTTAAGGTTGTTGTTATGGAAATCAATGCAGGCAAATCAGAACAAGAGGCTTATGAAAGCTTTGCAAGAAGATGCAGAATGCCTGAGGTTACAAAGTTTGTCTCTGTTGTATTACAGAATTTAAGGAAAGGTAGTAATGAACTAACAGCTATGCTTAGACTTCAAGCGAATGAGTGCTGGGTAATGAGAAAGGATGTTGCAAAAAAACTAGGGGAAGAGGCTTCAACAAAGCTTTTGCTACCAATAGGAATTATGTTTATAGCAATATTAATTATTACAGTTGCACCTGCTATTTTACAATTGCGTGCATTGTAGAATGTAGCAGATTTAGTGAGTGTAATTAAATATAATTATGAATATAACAATTTGAAGGAGGTGATACAAATGATAAAGAATTTAAAAAGCTTTTTTAAAGAAGAAGATGGTATAGGAGTAGTTGAGATAGTAATTATATTAGCAATTATTGTTGGTATAGCGTTAGTATTTAGAGATAAGATTACAAGCTTTGTTAGGAACATAATGGACAGTATATTTAGTGGAGATGGCAATGAGTTTAGTACTGATACTATTCAAAATGAAGTAGATAGTACTAACACAACTGGTACGTCTGGAAACTAATCAAGCCAGTGAGTTGAGGTGTGAGTCGGTAGGGACGATCTCTCTTGACTCATAAAAGTGGTACTAAGGATTTGAATAATTACTCTTGCTGCTTAATTAATTATTCAAATCCAAGTATCTTGTATTTTCATTACTTAGTGCCTTGAGTTTATACGAAAGGACTGATAGTTATAATGCAAAAACCTTTTATAAAATCAAATAATAAAGGCAGTTTTGTTGTTGAAGCATCTATAGTTTTTCCTATAGTTGTTTTTGTTGTTTTTTTAGTTATTTATATTTGCTTTGTTTTATACCAACAGGTATGTTTACAAGCAGTAGCAAATGAGGCAGCCCAGTTAGGTTCAGCGAATTGGAATAATATTATACTTTTTAAAAGTTCATTTGCAGATGTAGTATCCATTGATGAGTTAAATGATGATAATAGTGGATTATATTGGCGAATTTTAGATCCTAACAAGGACTTTAAGATAGAAATAATTAATGAATATTTAGAGCAAAAACTAAAAATTAATGAACAGAGTGAAGATGGGGATTTAGAAAAAAATATTTATATGGATGTGAAATCAAAAGACAATATTGAAATAAATGTGAAATTGGATGATTTTTTTGTGCATAAAGAGCTGATAGTACAAATATCTAAAAACTTCAAGACACCATTTGATAAGTTCAAGGAAATATTTGGATTTAAGGAAGGATTCTGCATAACTGTACAAGCTCAATCTGTGATAAATGAGCCAACTGAATTAATTAGAAACACTGATTTCATATTTGATATTGTAGATGAAATTGATGAGAATAATAATATCCAGAAAACTATGAGTAAAATTAAAAGTGCTATTGATAGGTTTTTTTAAATAGAACAAGTATAAGAAAAGTGGTGAAAGACATTGCATAGAAATAGGCAAGATGGTGCAATAACTGTATTTTTAAGTATTATTTTGTTGATAGTTATAGTTCTAGTTGGGACTCTAGTGGATGGAGCTAGAGTTATCACTGCGGAAAATCAAGTTCAAAGAGCAACTAATACAGCAGCTAGGTCAATTTTAGCAAACTATAAAAGTGAACTAAAGGAACAGTACGGCTTATTTGCTTTTAAAGGAGATAATCCAGAGGAAATTGCTAATGAGATTGCATATTTTATGAATAAAAGTTTAAATCCTGAAAAAGATCTTTCAGATAAAAATATCATAACTAAATTTATTAATGGAAATAAGAGGAGTACAAGTTTTTTTGACTTATACGACTATTCGATTAGTAACTCTAGTTCGTCTGATAATGAAGATCGAAATGAAAATAATGACAGAAGCAGTTCAAGTAATATTATTGTGAATGTGCATTTTGATTTAGAGCAAAATGAGGTGTTGAAGAAGCAGATACTAGAATACATGAAATATAGAGCTCCTAAAGAAATAATTGAGAATTTTTTAAAAAAGCTAGATGTATTAAAAAAGTCTGGGAAAACCGCGAAATTAGTTAAGGAAAAGATAGAAGTAGAGAATACACTTTCGAAAATCGCTGATGAGCAAGAAGGATTATCAGAGAAGATCGAATTAATAAATTCGTTTGATAAGTCACAGTATGATGAGAAAAAAGAGGAAATTTTAAGCTCAATAAAAGAATTAAATGAACAAGCAGAGAAAATCAAAAGTATAAAAATAGAGATAAAAGAGTGTCAAGTAGAAATTAACAACCTAGCATTAATTATAAATACTCTTGAAAGAGAAATTACCATTAGGGATAAAGAAAATAACTCAGACAACAATTACGATGGCTCAAATGATGATTTAGAAGAGTTAAAGAAGAAGTTAGAGATAAGAAAATCACAGCAAAATTCATTAAAACAGCTATTATCTTCATTAGAAGAAGAGTTAGATGATTCTGAAAAAAATATAAAAGGTATTTTAAATCAAATTAGGGAAGCATATGATGATTTGAGAGAATATTTTGGGGTGTTTATTAATCATAATGTACAGGCTGAAAATATTTTGAAGCAATTAGTAAATAAAAGCTTGGGAGCAGAGAGTAAAATAGATTCATTTGAAAAGCGATTTAATAGCGAGGAGTATCAGGGGAAGATAATAACCGAAGCTGAACATCAGATTAGAAGTGATA
Source organism: Thermohalobacteraceae bacterium (assembly GCA_030625765.1). Classification (GTDB taxonomy): domain Bacteria; phylum Bacillota; class Clostridia; order Tissierellales; family VENL01; genus DAOUQG01. The sequence goes on from DAOUQG010000057.1 coordinate 8,675, forward strand.
TTGAAAGCTTTAAGGATAAACTAAAAGGGGTTAAGCATGCAGAGTTTGGAGATAAAAGCTTTTCAAAATCAAATATAAATAATGATATTTTTTTAAAAGCTGAAAAGCATGTTAAAAAAATTAAAGATAAAATTATGAAAAATGGGACTTCTATTGATAAATCAGCTTTATATGACATGATTGAAAAAATAGCTTTACCAATTGCAGTAAATTGTGAAATATTAACAGCTGCAAATTTAGAGTTAGATGAGTTAAATACAGAAATAACTAGAATAGAAAAAATAATTGGTAAAGAATCAATATCAGAAACTATCAAGATGTTTAGAAATACAGTAGAATTAAAATTCAAATCATCTATCAATATAATAAACAGTTATTCAAATGAAATCAGATATATAGACTTTTCAGACCAACAGAAGGGTGAGAAGAAAGAAAAAGCTGATGAAATAAAAAAATCAATGGAGAAAAGAGACCCATCAGAATTTAGTACTGAAGAGGTAAATGATAATGATGAATTCAAAAATGAGGATTTTTTACCAGATGAAAACAGGGCGAGTGATACAGGAATTAGTGATAAATTTCAAAACCTTCCTTCGAGAAGAAAAAATATCAGAGAGAGTTTAGGAAACATTATTAATAAAAACAGTGAAACTGATATGACACAGATTAATAATTCACTTGATTTACTTACCAAAATAAGTGATGTTATTAGTGATGGGGTAGAGGGTTTTAGAGATGATTTATATATTAATGAATATATTATGAGTACATTTAGATGTGCTTCAGAGGAAGTGCAAAATACTGCTAAGTATAATAGACCAGCTTATTTTGATGAGGCTCAGAAAAATTGCGAAATAGAATATATACTAAATGGGAGTCCAGACTGGAAGAGAAATTTAAGATATACTCAAGCACAAATTTATACAATCAGAACTGCAATGAATCTCATACATATCTATTCTGACCCACGTAAAATGCATATTGCTACTCAGATTGGATTAGTTGCGGCAGGACTAGTGCCGATAGCTGCTCCTTTAATAACAACTGTTATAATTTTTGGGTGGGCATCTTTGGAATCTTTACTAGATATGAACGATTTAATGAACGGAAAGGAAGTTCCATTTTATAAAATCTACGAAGAAGAATGGAAGATAGGCTATGGAAGTATAGGTCATTTTAAAGATAAATTTATTAATGATGCTGCTGAATTAGGAGAAAGCTTGATAACTAGCTTTATTGAGAAATTAGTAGGTGCTATGTTTAACCAAATAGAGAATAATATTTTTGATAGCTTTGAAAAGGCCAATTCAACTATAGTAGATAATATTTCCAACCTACAAAATGTGATTGATGATTCAATAGCTTCTGTGTTAGATACAATTCCTAATGAAAAAATTAAAGAAACAGTAAAAGAAGCTATAGGAATTGAAGCATTTACTCAAGGTATCAAGTCAAAGACAACAGAAATTATTGATAACTTAGGTGTTTCAGCAAATAGTAAGCTTGAAAAATTGAAGGATGAAGCATTAACAACTGTAAAAAGTCAAATTCATGAAGAAATTAATAGTTTGAAAAATATTACCATTAAGAAATTAAACAATACTTTAGAAAACAATATAGATTTTAGACAATTTGTAGAGAAGAATGGACAAAGCACTCTTTCGAATATTTCAAAGAAGAGCTTTAATGTTAAGTTTAATTATCAGGATTATTTAAGGATTTTATTATTAATAAAGGATGAAAATACAAGGCTTAGAAGAATCATGGATTTGATAGAGTTAAATATGCAGGAGAAGGAAGAAAATTTCTTAATATCAGATTATCATACATTTATGAAAGTTGATGTTATAGCTTCAATAAAATACTTATTTATGACTAATAGATTTATTCCAAGAGAATTTACATTTGATTTAGGTTCAAGGTATGGTATCAAATCTTCAGTCATGCAAGGATATTAGAAGGTGATGACAATGCTAAAGTATTTACGAAGAAAAAATGGTTCTTTGACAGTTGAAGCATCAATAGTACTTCCTTTGTTTATATGTGTGATTTTAACAATTGGATTCTTTATAAAAATTGTGCATACACAGGAGGTTATTCAATATGCTATAGATGAAACTGCAAATGATATGGCGGCTTCAAGCTATCTATACTACACAAGTGGATTATATGAACTAGAAACCAGCTTATTTGATGAATGGAAGCAGAAAAAAGAAGAGTTAACTGATTATATAAACGAATTAAATGGTATCAGTAATGATTTCGGAAATTACACAGAATATTTAGAGTTTAACGAAGCAGATATAAATGAAATCATAGATAAGATAGATAAAATAGATAAAATAGATAAGTTATCAAATGGAGCTGAAAATATATCTGATACTTATGTTAGATTATATGATTTGATTAATTCTATTAAGGATAAAGGAATAAAAGGAAATGTAGAAAATATTATAGCAGCAGGAGGACTTGAAGTACATCAATACTTAAAGACTCAAATAGGAAATATGCTTGTTAAACAACAGATTAAGAAGCATTTATTGTCTTTTGAAGGAGAGAGTATTGAAGAAAGACTAAAAACGCTTCATATAGTAAATGATGAGGATAATCAAAATCAAAGATTGAGTAATTTTAGCTATCAATATGGCTTAGATTTTAGTAATTCTAATTATCTAAATGGTAATGATGAAATAGACATTGTAGTAACATATAAAGTTAATTTACCTCTTCCTTTTGATTTTATTGGTGATATACCTATTATTCAAAGGGCAAGTGCAAGGGCGTGGCTTGGTGGGACAAACCCTTCGATAAGCAAAATCTTTCAAAATGGTGAAGCTGGAGCTTCTAATGAGGATGATGAAGATAAGGATCAAATTGTTTTCATTACAGAAACAGGATCTTGCTATCATAAAGGGGATTGTTTTCATCTTAGGCTGAGTAAAATACCTGTTAAACTAAGTGAAATAATTAAGAATACTAAGTATAGAGCTTGTAAGCATTGCTATAATGAGCTATATCAAAAGTAATATTTTTAGGAGTTGTGTATATGAAATATGTATTAATTGTTTTCTTCATAATAATTGTAAGTGGATTAATTAATGTGTATATAAAAAATCTAGTGCCAAAGAAACCTATCATAAGTTGGTGCTATACACTATATTTTAATAAGAATATGTTATTTTTATTGTTCTTAATGATAACAACTCAAGGTCTTTTAATCAATAAATATGGGTTTAATCATAAGTACATAATTTATTCATCATTATTAGTATTACTAATAACTATATCTATGGTAGATTACAAAACCAAAACCATTCCCAATACCTTAATTAGTATAGGTATTATTTTAGGAATTATATCAATGCTTATAAATAAAGACTTAACAGTAGCTAGTTCAATTTTTGCAGCATTGATTATTAGCGGAATGTTAGCAGGAGTTTCAATAATTACCAAAGGCGCATTAGGAATGGGTGATGTAAAGGTTTTTATCTTCATAGGTCTTTTTTTAGGATTACAATCAACTATTTCAGTTTTAATGTTTTCAACTTTTCTAAGTGGTATGCTTAGCTTGATTTTACTAGCTTTTAGAATTGTAAATAGAAAGACAGCAATACCATTTGCTCCATTTGTTTTTGTTTCTACACTATTGGCAATTTTATTGTGAAAAATGAATATGTAAAAAAATATTTTTGGGATATTTAATACTACAATTTGATAATGACGTGATATGGTTTTACTAAATTAACTGATTAATAGATTTGAGTTAAAGATTTTTTTAAATATTTGCTATAACAATTTTTTTGGAGGGAAAAAATATGAAAAAACTATTATTTGGGGTAATAATTATAAGTTTATTAATAGGAGCAGTAGCATTTGCACAAGTAGGAACCGATCTTAACGACATAGAAAAGCATTGGGCGAAAGACTACATAACTACGCTAGTAGACAAACAGGTTATAAAAGGCTATAATGACGGAACATTCAGACCAGATAACACAATCAAAGTAAGCGAGTTTATAAAAACCATAGTCGTGGCAGTCATGGGCGAGGACATAGGAAACGGAAGTCCTAACTGGTATGACAGCTATGTAAACAAAGCTTTAGAGCTTGAGATAATAAAAGAAGGCGAATTTGAGGACTATAACAGAGATATCACAAGAGAAGAAATAACTAGAATGATAATAAGGGGATTAGAAGAAACAGGAGCAGAAGGGGACACAACATTTAGTGATAATAGCAGTATAGGAATAGAGTTCAAGCCATATGTTAAAAAAGCAGTAGAACTAGGCTTTATAAACGGATACGCAGTAGACAACACATTCAGACCACAAAATACAGCTACAAGAGCAGAAGCAAGTAAGATGCTGTCAATACTTGTATCGAAGCTAGAGATTGCTAATGCAGAGCCAATAATAATAAGTGGACACGAGGTAACAACACCGCACCCTCAAATATTACCACATGTTAGAAAAGCTATTGAGATATTTAATTCGGTTGAGTATGGATATAAGGAAATTATATATTATCCTGAAAGTAATAAAATAGAAAT
>DAOUQG010000150.1 GCA_030625765.1 Thermohalobacteraceae bacterium
TAGTTAATCCAGCTTTTTTAGCTGCTCTCCATCTTCTCTCTCCAGCAACTAACTCATATCCATTATCTTTCTCCATAACAATTATTGGTTGAATTACTCCATGAACTTTTATTGAATTAGTAAGTTCTAACAATCTTTCAGTATTAAACTCTCTCCTTGGTTGTTCTTTATTAGGTTCAATTAATGAAATCTCAATCTCTTTTATTTTTTCACTTCCGTCATCATTATGTTCATTACTTATAATTGGCTCATCTGGTATCAATGCAGATAATCCTTTTCCCAAAGCTCTTTTTTTCTTGTTCAATTATATCACATCCTCTTCGCAATCAATGAATTCCTCAGCCAAATCCATATATGCCCGTGCTCCCTTAGAATTTGAATCATAATCAATAATTGGAATTCCAAAGCTAGGTGCTTCTGCGAGTCTAACATTTCTAGGTATAATTGTAGTATATACTTTTCCTTTAAAGTAATTCTTAACTTCATCGACTACTTGTATTGAAAGATTAGTCCTACCATCGAACATACTCAAAACAACGCCCTCAATTTCAATGTCAGGATTCAAGCTTTTTTTAACAAGCCTTATTGTATCTATTAATGAACTAACACCTTCTAACGCATAATATTCGCACTGTATTGGAATAAGTACACTATCAGCAGCAACTAAAGAATTTATAGTTAATAATCCTAAAGATGGTGGACAATCAATTAAAATATAATCATAGTCATTCTTTATTGATTGTACAACTACTTTTAGAGCTGATTCCCTATTTTCACTTTTTGTCAGCTCTATTTCAGCTCCAGCAAGCTCCATGTTTGACGGAATAATATCAAGGTTTTTAATACTTGTTGATAATATTGTATCCTTTGTATCTACATCATTAACTAAAGCATCATATATTGAAAAGGTAACATCATTCTTGTCTATACCAAGACCACTCGTACTATTACCTTGAGGATCTATATCAATTACAAGAACTTTCTTTCCCATTCTGGCTAAACAAGCGCTTAAATTAACATTTGTAGTAGTTTTTCCTACTCCTCCTTTTTGATTAAATATTGCAATTAGCTTTGACATACATTCACCTCATTTCATTTATTTTAATTTATACTATTATACTTCTCTAATCATTAGAAATTTTCCTTCTGATTAATAAAAAACACACTAACTATTTTATTATATTATATTATAGAGTTGTCCACACTAGTACTACATGAGCCTATAAACTTAAGTACTCATTTCTTAATCAGCATATTAAAAGAATTTTGAAATACAGATTTGCTCAAAATAATTAAGTTCATCTATATATTATAGCATATAAAAAAATATGATTATAATCAAAAATAAAAAAAGAGCCAGAATATTTTAAAATATCCTGGTTTATCATATGATTTTAGATTAAATAAAAAAACTTAATATATTAGCTAAAAATTATCATATTAACTAATATACTAAGTTAATTTACCTGCTACTTTTTAGGAATTCTTACAGAAACCTCAATAAAATCTCCCATATCCTTTTGCACATATTTTGCATCTATTCCACTTTCTTTAATAGCATTATATGCATTCTTTATAGTATTAAGATATATTCTAAAATTAATCATACTTTTAATATTCTGTCTACTCTTAGGTTCATCTTCTTTTGTAATATCTTCAAGCATATCTTTAATAAGCCTTTCAGTTTTCTTAACTGTTAAATCATTCTTAATGATTTTTTCCAAAACAGCTATTTGAAGCTCTTTATCCGGTAACTTTAATAGTGCTCTAGCATGTCTTTCTGTTAAATTATGTTCTACAAGTGATATTTTAATATCATCTGGCAATCTCAATATTCTTAACTTATTTGCGACAGTTGATTGATTCTTGCCCACTTTTTCTGCTAACTCTTGTTGAGTAAATCCATGATCACTAATTAAATTATAATATCCTTCCGCCTCCTCTAAGAAATTCAAATCTTCTCTTTGAAGGTTTTCAATTAAGGCTAAAACAGCTGAATCCTGATCCCTCAGGTTTACAATAATAGCTGGAATCTCTTCAAGCTCTATTAGCTTAGAAGCTCTTAATCTTCTTTCTCCAGCCACTAATTCAAAGCTGTCATCCCCAATTTTTCTAACACTTATAGGTTGTAAAACACCATAAGACTTAATTGATTGGCTTAATTCTTCTAATGATCTCTTATTAAAGCTTCTTCTAGGTTGATAAGGATTCGGTTTTATATCTTCAACTGGAATATACATTACATCTTTAGATATATTATTCATAAAACAATTCATCTCCCTTTAGCTTGTCTAACTTCAGACAAAAACACAAATATTATATAATAATAATTCTCTATAAAAATCTTCCTTCCTTCTCAATTATGAAAATTTTTATAATTTTCATTTTACAAAATAAACAAAAAACTAAGGCTTTACAACGGATTTCTCTTTGGTTTGCCTGGATTTCTAGGGAATTTTGTCGGAGTGTTTTTAATTTTCCTAATAGCTAATAGTGTATGTATAATGTCACTAAAAGGTAATACAATATCAACTATTTCAATTATTTCTCCTCCAAGCTTTTCTAAAGCTTTTTTTGCATCAACAATTTCATCCTTTATATCGGATCCCTTCATAGCAATAAATAACCCACCTACTTTTACAAAAGGTAAGCAATATTCAGCTAAGGTATTTAATGACGCTACTGCCCTGGAAACAGATACATCAAATTGTTCTCTATATTCTTTATCTCGTCCAAAATCTTCAGCTCTACCATGTATAGTATGTATTTTTTTCAAGTTTAAATTGTCTATAACTTCATTTAAAAACTTTATCCTTTTGTTTAAACTATCAAGTAAAACTACATCACAGTTTTCTTTAACAATTTTTATAGGAATGCCTGGAAAGCCACCTCCTGTACCAATATCAATAATCTTTTGACCATCCTTAATATATCCTGTTTTAAACACTGTTAAACTATCTAAAAAGTGTTTAATATCTACTTCTCTATCATCCTTTATTGCTGTAATATTTATTTTATCGTTCCATTCCTTTAGAAGCTTTTTATATAATCTAAATTTTTCTATTCCATCACTATTTAGTTCAATATCTAATTTTGAAAGCCCTTGGCTAAAAACATCTATATTAGTCAATATTTTCACTCCTATCAGCTATTCTTCTTTGCTGCTCTAAATATACTAGCAACACATTTATATCAGAAGGAGAAACCCCTGAAATTCTAGATGCTTGCCCTACAGATTCTGGTTTGAGCTTATTAAGTTTTTGTCTTGCTTCAAGTCTTAAGCCCTTTATTTTGCTATAGTCTATATCTTTTGATAACTTTTTACCTTCAAGCTTTTTAAACTGATCTATTTGTTTCATCTGTTTCTTTATGTATCCTTCATATTTAATTTGAGTATTTACTTGAATTCGTACTTCCTTATTAAGCTCAGGTCTATTATTGTCGATTTCTGCTATATCATCATAGGATAACTCTGGACGTTTTATTAAATCATATAATGTCACTGGTTTTTTCATAGGAGAACTACCTAAGCGATGTAAAATATTATTTGCTTTTTCTGTAGGAGTTATTTTAATATCTGATAACCTAGTTAGTTCACTTTCTATAGCCGCTTTTTTACTTAACATTTTTTGATATCTTTCTTCACTTGCTAGCCCTACTTTATATCCTATTTCAGTAAGTCTTAAGTCAGCATTATCCTGTCTTAATGTCAATCTATATTCAGCTCTTGAAGTCATCATTCTATAAGGTTCATTTGTACCCTTTGTAACTAAATCATCTATTAAAACTCCAATATATGCTTGTGATCTATCTAATATTAGAGAGTTTTCTCCTTTTATTTTTAATACTGCGTTTATACCTGCAACAATACCTTGAGCTGCCGCTTCTTCATAACCAGAAGATCCATTAACTTGCCCTGCAAAAAATAAATTTTCAACATCCTTGTATTCCAAAGACCTTTTTAATCTAGTAGGGTCAATACAATCATATTCAATTGCATACGCTTCCCTCATAATTTCAACATTTTCAAGCCCTATCATAGTTCTATACATTTTCAATTGTATTTCTGCTGGTAGTGAAGTACTCATACCCTGAACATACATTTCCTTAGTTCCTAATCCTTCAGGCTCAATGAATATTTGATGTTTATTTTTATCTGAAAATCTAACAACCTTATCTTCAATAGAAGGACAATATCTTGGTCCTGTACTTTCCATTTGACCAGCATACAATGGTGATCTATCTAAATTATCCATTATTATTTTGTGAGTTTCAAGTGTAGTATATGTAAGATAGCATGGAACTTGTTTCTTTTCTAATCTATCATTTAAAAAAGAAAAAGGAACTATCTCATCATCACCTGGTTGAATTTCCATCTTACTATAATTTACACTATCTTCATGAATTCTTGCAGGTGTTCCAGTTTTAAATCTTCTAAATTCGAACCCTTGCTCTTCTAAATGTTCAGTTAAATACATTGAAGGCTCTAGTCCATTAGGTCCTCCAAAGTAGTTAACCTCTCCAATATAAATTTTTCCTTTAAGATATGTTCCAGTACAAACAATTATTGCCTCACCATTAAATCTAGCACCCGTTCTTGTAACAACAGCAATTGCTTTTCCGTTCTCAATTATTATATCAACTACCTCTCCTTGTTTGAGAGTTACATTTTTTTCATTTTCTAATACTGATTTCATCTCTGATGAATAATCCTTCTTATCAGCTTGTGCTCTTAATGAATGTACAGCAGGTCCCTTTGATGTATTTAACATCCTGCTTTGAATAAATGACTTATCTGTATTTTTTCCCATTTCACCACCTAAAGCATCAATTTCTCTAACTAAATGTCCTTTCCCAGTACCTCCAATAGCGGGATTACATGGCATCAAGGCTACTGAATCTAAGCTCATTGTTAACATTAATGTTTTAAGGCCCATTCTTGCTGGTGCTAATGCTGCTTCACAACCTGCATGTCCTGCTCCTACAACAATAACATCATAATTCCCTGCATGATATGTTGCAGAATGTCCCATATAACTCCTCCTTTAAATTATATTTATTTTCCTATACAAAAATCCTCAAATATCTTATCAATAATATTTTCTCCAACAGTATCTCCTGTAATTTCGCCTAAGTTTTCCCAGCAGTTTTTTAAATCAACCTCAACCAAATCATACGGTAATTCTAAATTTATAGCATTTATAGCATCACTAAGGTTTTCCTTTGCTTTAAGTAACTGATCTCTATGTCTAACATTAGTAACAATCACATTATCCTTAATCTTAACTTCTCCTGAGAAAAACATATCCTTTAGTGTATCTTCTAAAACACTTACACCAATTCCTGTAATCATTGAAGTATAAATAATTTTTACATCAGGTAAATATTTTTCAATATCTTCTTTTGCTATCATATTTTTAAGATCAGTCTTATTTAATAAAATTATAGCTTTCTTATTTTTAATTAGCTCAATAATTTCCATGTCATCTTTTGTCAAATTCTCTGAAACATCAAAAACAGTAATTACTAAGTCCGCTCTACTAATTAGTTCCTTAGCCTTATCTACTCCAATTTTTTCAACTATATCATTAGTCTCTCTAATACCTGCTGTGTCAATTATCTTCAAAGGAATACCATTAATATTTACATATTCCTCAATAATATCTCTAGTAGTTCCAGGTACATCAGTTACAATAGCCCTATTTTCTCTAAGTATTTTGTTCAAAAGAGATGATTTGCCAACATTAGGTTTACCAAGAATAACTGTTTTTAGACCTTCTCTTAGTATTTTCCCAGTATAAACTGTATCTAACAATCTATTAATATTACTAAAAATCTCAGTTCCAGATTCCTTCAATTGATTATAAGTTGCATACTCTTCATCATGCTCAGGAAAATCAATTGAAGCTTCGATATGAGCTAACATACCTAATAGTCTCTGTCTTAATTCTTTAACCTCTCTAGACAAACTACCCTCAAGCTGATTTAAAGAAACATCAAAGCTAGTGTCTGTTTTAGCACTAATTAAATCCATTACAGCTTCAGCTTGTGCTAAATCAATTCTTCCATTTAAAAAAGCTCTTTTTGTAAACTCGCCCGGTTCAGCCATCCTAGCTCCATTTTCTAAAACAATCTCTAAAATTCTTCTAACAGGAATTATTCCACCATGACAATTAATCTCAACAATATCCTCCGTTGTATATGTATAAGGTTCCTTCATATATACAACCAAAACCTCATCTACCTTTGTTTCTGTTTTTGGATCAATTATATACCCATAAGTCAATTTTCTCTGCTCAATCTCTGAAAGTTTTTTAATCTTCTTTCCTTTAAAAATCTTATCTACAATTTCTATAGCTTTTTTACCACTAATTCTTACAATACCAATTCCAGCCTCACCTGGTGCTGTAGCTATAGCTGTAATAGTATCTATTTCCAATATTTTCACCTCATTTTTTAATATCTATCTATTCCTTACTATCTGTTTCAAATAATTATTAATAATATTATACCCTCACCCTTTCAAACTATATAACTACATATAATATAAACCCAGTATTTAAACTGGGTTTATATAAATCTCCTTCTAAATTCAATCACTACTTTTCTAAAAGGTTCTTCACCTTCACTATGAGTTTCTATATTACGATCTCTTTGAAGAGCTGAATGAATTATTCTTCTTTCATAAGGATTCATAGGTTCAAGCTTAATTCTTCTTCTTTCTGTTTTAGCCTTCAAAGCCATCTTTTTTGCTAATCTTATAAGAGTTTCCTCTCTTTTTTTTCTATAATTTTCAGTATCTAATAAAACTCTTATATATTTTTCACGATTTTGATTAACTGCTAAACTTAGTAAATATTGAATTGAATCTAAAGTATTACCTCTTTTACCAATAATAATTCCCATATCGGTAGTATTTACACCTTTAACCTCTACGTAAAGGTCTAAATCTTTCCTAGATATATTTACTTTACCTTTAACATTCATTTTTTCTAAAATAGTATCCATAAAATTACTAACAGTTTCAACTGGGTCGTTAGTAACTGTAACTCTGACCTTAGCATCTTTAGCCCCAATAAGACCAAATAATCCTTTGCTAGGCTCTTCTAAAATTTCTATTGAAGCGTCCTCTTTATCAACATCTAATTCAGATAAAGCAATTTCAATTGCTTCATCAACAGTCTTTGATGTTTTGACTATAGATTTCATATTATTTTGACTCCTCCTTAACATTGCCAACAACCCTATTGGTAAAATATTGTTGAACAATAGTGAAAATGTTTCCTATTACCCAATATAATGCCAATCCTGCTGGAAATGTCCTTGCAAAATAAAAAATCATTAACGGCATCATTAAATTCATAGTTTTTTGCATTTGTTGAGATTTATTATCTCCACCTACTGGTTTAGCACTCATAAGCTTTGATTGCAAATATGTCGTTAAACCAGCTAATAACGGTAAGCCCCATAATAGTGGATCTGCATCTTTTAAATTAGGTATCCAAAAGAAAGAAGTATTTAAATTTTCGTAAAATGCAGGGTCCTTAAAAACATATCCTTTAGAAATAATTTCGCCAGCTTTATCCAATACAGGAGCAGGACTTCTTAAAACTCTAAAGAATCCAATAATAATTGGCATTTGTATTAATAGTGGTAAACATGAGCCAAATGGATTAGCATTATGTTCCTTATATAACTCCATAGTTTTAGCTTGCTGAGTTTGTGGATCATTTTTATATTTTTGCTGAATTTCTTTTATTTTAGGCTGTAATTCCTGCATTTTTTTCATA
>DAOUQG010000214.1 GCA_030625765.1 Thermohalobacteraceae bacterium
TCTAATGTTGCTTCCATTTTTTCAGCATCAGTTGCCATATATGGTGATAAATATCCTCTATCAAATTGCATACCTTCAACTACTTCTAATTCAGTTTTCATTGTTTTCGATTCTTCAACAGTGATAACTCCATCATTACCTACTTTATCCATAGCCTCAGCAATTAAGTTTCCAATTTCTTCGTCTGCTGCAGAAATTGAAGCAACTTGAGCAATTGACTCTTTATCTGTAATTGACTTTGATTTCGCTTTAATATCTTCTACAGCAGCCTCTACTGCTTTATGTATACCTTTCTTAATAATCATCGGATTAGCACCGGCTGCAACATTCTTTAATCCTTCTCTAATAATTGCTTGTGCTAATAATGTAGCAGTAGTAGTACCATCTCCAGCAACATCATTTGTTTTAGTTGCAACTTCCTTAACTAGTTGTGCACCCATGTTTTCATATTCATCATCTAACTCAATTTCTCTTGCAATAGTAACACCATCATTTGTAATTAATGGTGAACCAAACTTTTTATCTAATACAACATTTCTTCCTTTTGGTCCAAGTGTAACCTTAACAGTATCAGCTAATTTATTAATTCCCTTTTCCATTGCACGACGTGCCTTTTCGCCAAACATTATTTCTTTAGCCATTTCCTAGTCACTCCTTTAATTTTATTCATTTAAAATGCAAAAACTTCTCACTAAAAATCATCACACAAACTTTACAAAATTAATGTAAAGTTATTCAACTACTGCTAAAATATCTACTGATTTAAGTATTGTATATTCTACACCATCAGCTTTGATATCAGTTCCAGAGTACTTAGAGAATATAACCTTATCTCCTACTTTTATTTCTCCTTTTTCTTCAACTGTTAATCCAACAGCTACTATTTCAGCTACTTTTGGTTCTTCTTTGGCAGAATTTGGTAACACTATGCCACTCTTAGTAGTTTCTTCTTTCTCTACTTTTTTAATAACTACTCTGTCTCCTAATGGTCTAATTGTCATGCTATTACCCTCCTTATATATGTTTATTTATTTTTACCCTTTTTGTTAGCACTCGGCATTGTCGAGTGCTAATATTTACAATTACTATGTTACATAATAGATTATTTGTAAGCAAATTCTATATTCGAATGAATTTTGCCCATAACGGTGTTTATGTGTTATTATATTAATTTATTTCTGATTTTTGTCAACTTTCTTTAATTTTCTTACAATTTCAAAAATTTTTGGTTATTTCACATTTTAATAGCTTTTAATTCTCGTTTCTAAATACATAAATACTGCTGTTAAAGAAAAAGCTGCTCCTATTATATACTTATGCATCCTTTGTATGCCTTTACTTCATCGTTGTTTTTTTCTTCCTATTCCTAGTTCTCTTGCATAATAGAAAAGATATTGCTGTGCAAATCCAGCATATTCTCCGAACTTATTCTGAGCAAATTTTTGGATATCTTCTAGTTTTGTATCATTTTTGAAATAAAAATGCTCCATAACTCTCTTAACCCATACATCTATAGGAAAAGCATCCTGTTTTTTCATTGAAAAAAGCATAATACAATCTGATACTTTTCGACCTACACCTGAAAATAATAAAAGCTGTTTCCTTGCATCTTCAGTTGATAAACATTCTAAATCATATATATCTATTTGCTTTGATGAAACTACTTTAGCAGCATTGGCTATATATTTAGCCCTAAATCCAGTTCTACAATCCTTAATCTCTTCAATTGATAAATTCTCTAACTTATCAGAAGTTGGGAAGCTGTAGTACTTCTTTCCGTAATAATCACCTATGTATTCTCCGTATCGCTCACTAATTGTTTCTATGGCTTTTTTTATCATTGAAATCCTATTATTTGCAGATGTAATAAATGATATAAGTGTTTCCCAAGGGTCTTGATTTAATATTCTTATGCCGTACCCAAAATGAATTCCCTTTTCTACTATTGGGTCTTTAGATAACCTAGACTTAATCTGTCCATAATCTCTTTTTAAATCAAAATAATTATACCATATATTATTGAAATCTTGTTTATTTGTATTTGAGAATATAACTGAATCGTCTTCCTTTTTTACATTTATTACTTTATTATAGGCTACTCCTGTGTAGCTCCCATCCTTTTCTTCATTCCATCTAAAACACTGTCCACATTCAAATATGTGCTTCGGTTCAAAATGGTCTATATTTTCTATTATTATTTTATTATTGTCTTCACGTATTTTATATGTCATTTCTTAATCCTCCTACTTTCATCATAGGTAATTTTAAAAACTCTCAACTTAAGCATATATCTTCTTTTAACTTTTTGTTACACTTTAGAAATTATATAATTATTATAAATATAACCGTTTTATATATTCTTAAACAAATAAAAAAGAGAACCCTAAATATTAGAGTTCTCTAAATATATCTTAGTTATTCTTAGCAAATTCCTTGTGCCACCATTGCTTCTGCAACTTTCTTAAATCCAGCAATGTTAGCTCCTGCTACTAGATTGTAACCATATCCATACTCTTCAGCTGCTTTCATAGCATTGTCATGGATATTTATCATAATTTGATGTAATTTCTGGTCTACTTCTTCACTTGTCCATGATAATCTCATACTGTTTTGAGACATTTCTAATGCAGAAGTAGCAACTCCACCAGCGTTAGCAGCTTTACCTGGGCCAATCAATACGCCATTTTCTTGTAGATATTCAACTGCTTCATTTGTACATGGCATGTTAGATGCTTCAGTGATAATTTTAATGCCGTTTGCAACTATCTTCTTAGCATCTTCTAGACGAATTTCATTTTGAGTAGCACAAGGCATTATGATATCAACTTTTGTACCCCATGGTCTTTGTCCTGCAAAGAACTCTACACCAAACTTGTCAGCATAATCTTGAACTCTATCTCTACCTGATGCACGCATTTCAAGCATATAATCTATCTTCTCACCAGATACTCCATCTGGATCATAAATATATCCATCTGGTCCTGAAATTGTAACCACTTTACCGCCTAGTTCAGTAATCTTAGTAGCTGCTCCCCATGCAACATTACCAAAACCTGATATTGCAACTGTTTTTCCTTCGAAGTTTTCTCCTTCATGCTTTAACATCTCTTGACAGAAGTAAGTTGCTCCAAAGCCTGTTGCTTGTGGTCTAACTAAACTTCCACCATATGATAAGCCTTTACCAGTAAGTACACCGTTTTCAAAAGCTCCTCTTAATCTTCTGTATTGTCCGTAAAGGAATCCGATTTCTCTTGCACCAACTCCAATATCTCCAGCTGGCACGTCAACGTCTGGTCCTATATGTCTATAAAGCTCTGTCATAAAGCTTTGACAGAATCTCATGATTTCAGCATCTGATTTTCCTCTTGGATCAAAGTCAGATCCACCTTTACCTCCACCAATTGGAAGTCCAGTTAAAGAGTTTTTGAATATTTGTTCAAACCCTAAGAATTTTATAATTCCAACATAAACTGAAGGATGGAATCTAAGTCCTCCCTTATAAGGTCCTATAGCTCCATTAAATTGAATTCTCATTCCACGGTTAACTTGTACTTTACCTTCATCATCAACCCATGGCACTCTGAATAAAATTTGTCTTTCAGGTTCACAAATTCTTTCTAAAAGATTTGCTTCTACATACTCTGGATGCTTTTCAATAACTGGTTCTAAAGATTTTAATACCTCTTCAACAGCTTGTAAAAATTCAGGTTCGTTTGCATTTCTTTCTTTAACTTTTGTTAAAACATCTTGGATATAAGACATCTCAAAAGCCTCCTTTTAATTTGAATAATTTTATAAATATCTCCTCACTCAATTAGGCTTGTTAATTTTTTAACTTTGCGCATCCAAAGAAAAGGTTTTCCTATATAAAACCTAATATAGTTAACGGAGAATTAAGCAAAATTTTATATAACATTTTCTTATATTAATTCATATTTTTTATTACACTCGCATTATAACATACCTGATTTTTTTTGTAAACACATGTTATATTTTTATTATTTTTTTTACAAAAACATCTACCGAAAGAATGTTTAATGCTGTCATATGTTCAACCTCAGATATTATTATCTTTTGAAGTTTTTGAATAATAGGTATTATTCTTATGCCATAAAATACCTCAACATCCAAATTTATTGTGATTCCTTCTTCATAATTTTTGATGTAAATATTACTAATTCGGGATATTTCTACAATATTCCTAGCTGCATGTCTTGTTAATTCTTTAACAACCTTAGGAGATATCGTATATCTTCCTAAATAACTAAAAGTAGGTCTTACTACAGTTTTTTCAAAAATTTCATCTTTTTTTTCTGCTCTTTTTCTAAAAATTCTTAATGTATCAATAAAATATCCTGAAAAATCCTTTTTTACCTCGAATGTAGGAACAGGAATAACATGTTTTCCTTCTTTTTTTCTATATTCTAGCGCTAAATTCATTTCTTCTTCACTTGAAATATCTTGTATATACACTGTCCTTGAAATATCAGGTAAATATAAATTTTCAGCTATTTTTTTTACCATCTTATCAGAAGTTCCCAATATTAATATGCTTTTTGGATTCATTTTCTTAATAGCTTCACTAACTTCTTTTTGATGAGCTGCATTAATAAAAAGTGCTCTCTTTACTGCTGATACTGTAGAACTTTCTCTCTTAGCAGATTTTCCTGCAACAATTTTTGTACCATTTATCAATAATCCGTCATCTATAATAAAATTAATATTTAATTCCTTTGCAACCATTATAGCTTTATAACTTTTACCACTTCCACTTTTACCTACTAGAGCTATTGTTCTCATTCATATTCCTCCATACCCATCATAATAATTTTATTTTATCATATATACATAAAAATATTATATATATAAAAAACATCTAGAAAAATTTTTCTAGATGTAAAAATTATATCAATATTA
>DAOUQG010000186.1 GCA_030625765.1 Thermohalobacteraceae bacterium
GCCAATATTAAGTTGTAGTTTTTTGATGTATCTACTGGAATTAACCCTTTTACAATGAATTCATCCTCTATGATATCTGATTCATAAAATACAGCTCGCATCTTTTCTAAATCTGACATTGACCTTCCTCCAACATCTTTAGGAACCTTAAGCTCAAATTTATAATAAGGCTCCAATAAATCAGTTTTAGCATTATCTAATGCTTCCATTAATACCATAGGTGTTAAGTTTCTGAAATCTGCAGGTGTACTGTTTACGCTGCAATATTGTGAAAAATTAAACGTAACCTTAATATCAGTAACTTCCCATCCAAAAAGCCCCTGTTTACAGGTTTGTAAAACAGCTTCTTTTACTGCATTCTGAAATGGTTTTTCCAATGAACCATACGAAACTTCAGATACATATTTTATTCCTTCTCCTCTACTAATAGGCTCAACCTTTATCCCTACGCCTGCAGCAAAAGGAATTCCGTTTTCATAAATACGAGATACAGCTGAACCAACCCCTTTAGGTGTTTCTTTATAAATAGTTGTAGTATCTGAAAATTCAACTTCAATGTTATATGTATCTTCTAATACTGCTTTCAATATTTCCATTTGAATTTCCCCAAATAGATTGATATAAATTTCATTTTCCATACCATCTGCATCTAATTCTAAAAGAGGATCTTCTTCAGCTAATAAGGTTAATATTGAAAATAGTATATTGTTATCATCTTTATTAATATGGAAAATCCTAGTTTTTAATGTAGGTTTTACTATACTTACCTTTCTTATTTTATTACACCTAGAACCAAGTACGTCACCTATCTGTAAATTTTTAAGACCATATAGTACTCCAATATCCCCAGCTGATATAGTTGATGCTTCTATCAATCTACCATTTTCGAGTATATTAATTTTTTTAACTTTTTCAATAATATTTTTATTTGCTATACCTATTGTATCTCTTAGAGATATTTCTCCTTGAAATAGCCTTATATATACCTTTTTATCACTAATATTATCTCTTTGAATCTTAAATACTACTCCAGATAAGCTACCATCATTATTCCCATCGGAGAATGGTAAGTACCTAGGAATAGCATCGAGTAATTTATCAATTCCTAGTCCTAACAAAGCAGAACCACAAAGTACTGGATATAAGCTTCCTTTCTTCGCATAGAATGAAACCTGCTTTTCTATTTCATCTTTAGTTATCTTGATGTCATTAACATAAGACTCTAGAATACCTTCGTCTAATTCGCTTAACACATTGATAATATCGCTATCAATTATGTTATCTTCAAACAGTTCACCTAAATGAACCTTCTTACTTCCTTCATCATATACATTGTGTAATCTAACTATCTTATGTGATAAAGTTGACTTTAGCTCCTTAATAAGCTTTGCAAAATCAACTCCAATTCTATCTATTTTATTTATAAATATTATTGTTGGAATATTCAGTGTTTTCAATGTGTCAAACAATATTCTCGTTTGAGATTGAATCCCTTCTTTTGCTGATACTACTAAAATTGCTCCATCTAATACACTTAATGAACGTTCTACCTCAGAAATGAAATCGACGTGTCCAGGTGTGTCTATAATGTTTATTTTTACATCATTCCAAGTAAAAGAAGTAGGTGAGGACTTAATTGATATCCCTCTCTTACGCTCAAGCTCCATTGAATCAGTTTGAGTGTTGCCTGAATCAACTCTTCCAATTTCTTTTATAACTCCACTGAGATATAAAAGATTTTCAGTTACAGTTGTTTTGCCTGCATCAACATGTGCTACTATCCCGATGTTTATTTTTTTCAAAACTTACCTCCCTACTAGACATGCTCTTTGCATAATAAATATACACAAAATCTTGTCTACTGTTCTTATAATTTCTATTTATAAACATCTCATTTCTCATAGATATCAACTCCTATAATTATTTTTACTAAAAACAAACCTTCGTTTTAGGCGAAGGTCAAATGAAAAAAATTCTTCAATTATATTATTGCATGATCAAAATAATTTTTATATGTATAAAATGAATATAATTAATTTCTACTTATATCCCAAATGGTGTTTTGGGTTTTCATCAAGCTTCAATTCTTCTATTGCGATTTTCACTCTAAATCCAAGGTTCTTATATAATTTTCTGGCTCCAATATTAGAATCCAGAGCATAAAGGGCTACAGGAAAAAATCATCGTTAATAAGAAAATTCGTACAAGACTGTACAATGCTTCGTCCATAACCCTTACCTTGACACTTCTTATCAACTACAACCACATCAAGATAGTTGCAAATTTTACCAAATCCTACTGTTTTGTCATCTTTAATAAAAGTATAAAGCCCTTTACTACCTTCAAGAACATTCTGACGTAGACTCTCATTCCTATTATCAGCTTCAGAAAAAACTAAATAAGGTTTTATATCATGTTGTCTGCGAATGTCATAAAAACTTTCACTATAAATCCGTAAATATTCAGAAAAATCCTCATTTAAGTAAAGTCTAACCTCTAAATCTGATTCTTCAAATTTAGAGCCATTATACTCCATACGTAGACTGAAAAAGGAGTGCTTAAATCCCTGACTCTTAAATAGTACTCTCAATTCTGCATGATGGGAAGGAAAGGCTATTGTAATCTTATCAGGGTCTTCTTCCTTTATATAAGGCTTTATCTGTTCCCAAAGTTTCTCTGTAATTCCCTGCCACCAGAAATCAGGGTGAATAAACATATAGAAATTTACTCTTTTTTACGGAGAATCTGTGTTAACCTACCTTATCCATGTAAGTAAAGCCTTTGATACCCCCATCATCATGAACAAAAGTAATTTTAGCGTTTTCAAGATCATTCCTTATAGCCTGTTCTGTTGTTAACCACCCACACAGCATAGCTCCAGATTCTTTCACAATAGCTTGTACAGCCTTAAAATCCTCTACTTGATATTTACGAATCATTTTCAAGTACCCCCTTATAGATAAAAATAAATTAACTCATTAAAATACTCTAAAAAGATTTCTAAAAAAATAAAAATATTGATCCTCATAAGCTTGCTTATTCAAAAATGCCTAAAGTATCAGATACTAATAAAGATAGTTAAATTAGCTTATTTATATGGACATTTCAGTTTTATCAAAAGTCTTATATTGTAACTAATAGCCTTTTAATCATGCGTCATATTGATTTTTATGATTTTGACTTTAATGAAAGCAATGACAATCCTTCAAAAATTAAAGATAAAGAATATCAGGGTCAGGATTGAAATATTCACTTTTTTTGCATTAGAGAATAATTCAATCCTGACCCTCTTTTTTTACAAAAAACCTTCAATATTAGTAAAAAGTTGAGAAAACAAAAAGCACCAAATACTTTTGAGAAAATCAACTTCGGGAATATCAATAGCTAACTTCTTATATTTTCCTTTTTATTGTAATAATAAAAACAGCTGACATCAGTATGTCAGCTGTTTTAAATTTTTTCATAAAACTATTCTTTGAGATTCTCATCACCGGTCAAATATTTCTCCCATAGTTTCTTAAAATGCCCTTTTGTGCTAATAAGCTCTGCAAAAGAACCTCTTTGGATGATATGTCCTTTATCCATTACTAGTACTGTATCAAACATCTCTAATAAATGTAGTCGGTGAATAGTACAAATTACACTATTGTCTTTAAAATTCTCTAAAATTTGCTGAAAAATTAATTTTTCATTAAGAGCGTCGACGTTACTTGTAACCTCATCTAGTAATAACAACCTCTTTGATTTAGAAAAGAATAATCCTCTAGCCAGTGAAATCCTCTGCTTTTCACCTCCAGACAAATTTACTCCCTTTTCTCTTATATCAGTTTTGAGTCCTTTAGGCAATTTCTCCAAAACTTCACCCAACTGCGCCATATCAATGACTTTCTCCAATTCATATGGGTCAGACTCTAGCCCAAAAGTTATATTATATAATATAGTATTTTCAAAAATCTCACAATCCTGTGATGTTAACAGTGCTGTATTCGCTACTAAATCTAAGTTTGAATATTCCTTGTTATCTGCAATTAATTTGACTTTATCTGGTTCAAAAAAACCAGCAAGTAAACTAAGCAATGTACTCTTCCCTGATCCACTAAGACCTACTATAGCAATTTTACTATCATTAGTAATATTTATGTTTATATCAGAAAGTGTAGTTTTTTCCTCGGAATATTTAAAGCTTAAATCCTTAATATGAAGATTGTTCCAGTTATACGTGTTTTCTTCATGCTTGTATATCAATTGGTTCTTTATTCCCTGTAAGATTGGGTTAACTGACTTTAGAGCTGCTTTCCAACGTAATGTGTCATAGAAGCTACAAGTGATTTGAAAAAATGCATTACTCATTTGCTTAAAATAGTTCACAATCATAACAAGACTTCCAACCATAACAGGTATATGTGAAATTTTATGGCTCCATAGATAATATGAAATTACTATTAATTCTGTCACTATCAAGCCAAAACATATTATAAAGCAACGAGGTTGATTAATTTTAAATTCATTCATACTTTCCCTATAATATTCATTAAACTTTTTATCTAACTCATTACTTGTCTGCTTTCCCACTCTTAAAGAAATTATAGTTCTAATATTACTAACAAAATCAATCAATTGAGCAGAAAAACTATGTAGACGCTCAGTCTGTCTATTCATTATTTTCTGGATTACTCTGTTCATTTTTTCAACAATAATTAAGTTAATAATTGTAAGAGCAAAGCTAATTAATGCAATCTGCCATGATATACTAATCAAGATTATGATAGGTCCAATAGATAAAAATATATGCTCAAGATATATCCTTTGTGCAAAGCTAAAATCCCTTAAGGCTAATCCTGCAACATTGATTCGATTTACAACCTCACCTGAGTGGTGATTTACATGCCACTTCATGGGCAGATTATACACTTTATTATACATGTCATTTATAAATCTCTTCTGATTTCTGAAAGCTGTTGTTACTACAAAATACTGGGCTATACGATGGAAAATTTCAAACTGAAAAAATCCTCCAACATATACTATCATCCACATTATTGTTGGTTGAAGATTCTGAAGCCCATTAATCTGAAGTGCGTTTATAGCTCTTCCAAAGGCATAGGGTTTCAATAATTCTCCCCCAAAGGAAATTGAATGTAATATGTAAAATAGAATTACTTTCCACCTATCTTCTCCTGAATACTTCCAAACCGTTCTGAATAAATAAATCACTTTTATTCTCCTCCTTTTCAAGTCCTTTATTTATAAAAGCTTTATCGTATAAGAACCTGTTAAGGTGGAGCTCGTGGTAATTGAAGACAGTCTTTTCTTGATCTGTCTATAGTTCAAGTTTACAATTTGTTAAATCTCTTTTTCATGATTTTTACCCCCAATTCAAGTAGTATAGGTTTATAATATAAGGTAGATTATATCATCAATTATACTATAAGTATAGTTCGTTTATTAGTACGATAATGTCAAGAAATTATATGATACTATTAAAATTGTATACTTTATCATCCATTAATATCATGCACCCATCTATCCCTCTTGACATGATATGATGAATTTCTGTTTTACTTCTTTTTCTTTTTCTCTTTTCTCTCGTCATTTTCATCACCAACTCTAGTTCAGCACTCAATTGTTAAGATGACAAACGAAACGTCCCTTTGTCATCATGACAAACGAAACGTCCCCTTGTCAACTTTGTCATCCCGTCCCTTTGTCATCCCCTTGTCAGTCACCCTTCAGTACTTCATTACAAATTATTTATCTATTAATTTCAATCGTTTATCAATAATATCTAATAGCCACTTTTCTTCCCCAGGTATTTTCTCTCTAAGCCTTGCAGCTGCTATAGGAAGTATCCAATCTTCGATATCTTCTGGCTTAACATTTCCAAGTCTAATATATTCCTTTAAATAAGTAGAATATAGTAACCA
>DAOUQG010000037.1 GCA_030625765.1 Thermohalobacteraceae bacterium
GGCATTATTATAGTTTTTTTATTAATTCTAGTTTCTTTTTTTGCAGACAGTATTGTTAAACTCGATCCATATGCAATAGTACCTTTGGAAATATCTTTTGATGAAGGAGAAATCACTTTTTCAGAAACGGTCAGACCGCCAAATAAAGTAAATTTGTTTGGAACAGATATTGTTGGTCGGGATATGTTCAGTCGTATTGTATATGGTACAAGAATAACTTTAAAATTAGCATTGTTAATAACCTTTGTAAAATTTTTATTAGCTTTGCCTATTTCCTTTATATCAGGATTCAATGGAAAAATAAGTTCAAAAATAATTGATTTTTTCGGTACAGCTTTTAGTGCAATTCCAGCATTGCTAGTTTGTATATTAGTGCTTTCAATAACTACATTTTTAAAGCTTGAGCTAAATGCTTCAATTATTGCCTTTTCAATTGTAGTAGGATTTGTTAGTTGGGGTAGATTGGGGAGAGTGTTAAGAGACAGGATACAGAATATTTTGAATGAAAAATTTATCGAGGGTGAAGTAGCTATTGGAAAAAGTAATTATCTAATAGCATTACAAAACATTCTCCCTCATCTTACATCGACAATAATTGTGTATATCTTTTTGGAGATAAGTTATTCATTAATAATGGTTGCAGAATTAGGAATTTTCGGAATATTTGTCGGAGTAAACAGGATAAATTCAGCTCTTATAGCAGATTTACAGCTTGATACACTTCCTACATATCATCCAGAGTGGGGAGCAATGCTTGCTTACAGTAGATGGGCAATATCTGGTGGTAGGTCTTGGATATTTTAATTTCCTTCTTTAGCATTTGCAGTTTCTATATTTGGGTTTAATATGTTTGGAGAAGGGTTAAGGGTTGAGATTGAAAAAAGAAACTCTATGGTTATTTCATATCTCAGAAGAGTTCCATTCCATTTATCACCATTAACATATTATTATCAGTTAAGAAATTTTGAAAAATATAAAAGAGATATTCTAATTAAGACTTCAGTAATAGTTTTTATTATTGCCATATTATTAATTCCTGTACCCAAAAGTCTCTATGAACTTGATTCTCAAGGAGTATTTGCTCATGTAGAAGAGCTTTTAAAGGATAAGTATGAAGGAAGAATGATGGGAACAAAAGGAATAGATGAAGCATCAAGGTATATAGAAAATCAATTAAATGAATACGGAATAGAACCTTATTACAATGGAGAATATGTAGAAAGTTTGAAATCTAGCACAAATCTAGTTGAATTAAATTCAAGGTTATTTATAAAAGATACAACAGGTGTATTAAAAGAGTATAAGTACAAAACAGACTATTCTTTAAATCAAATAACAGATGGTACAGTTTCAGGAATAATTATTACCCATGAGCAATATGAGAATGGAGAGTATGATAACTACAATGATTATTTCATTCTAACAGATGAAAATGTAGATTTCAGGGCATTATTTAGAAGCATTTGTAGAAAAAGATTCATCAAGGGTATTTTAATAACAAATAAGTTAGATGGTGATTCTTTCGAAGAACAGTATGGTAAAAGGAGATTAATCAGGAGCACTGAGATATTAAATGACAATCATGGTGCAGTAGTATGTACAATTAGCAAAAAAACTGGTGAAGATTTGAAGAGTAATCTTGGGAAAGAAATTATTTTGCTAAATCAATGCAAATTAATTGAAAACATCTATGTAAAAAATATAGGTGGGATTATTAAGAGTAACAATAAAGAGAATAATGAAAAAATCATGGTTATTACTAACTATGATTATTTAGGAATTGAAAATAAAGATGTCTATAAAGGATTATCTTATAATGGGACATCTATTGCTGCTGTATTAGAAATAGCAGAGGCACTTAACAGTTTAGAACAAAAACCAAATAAAGATATTGTTTTTATGTTTTTCGATGGTTCTCAAAACTATGCATTACGTGGAGGGGTATCTCAAACTGGAGCTCACTTATTTGAGAGAAATAACAAAGATAAGATTGATGAAAATACATTTATTATTGCTTTAAATGATTTGGGTTATAGAGGTAATGATAAGCTTTACTTAGATACTTCAAGAGCTTCGAGTTCGGATATGAAGTATTTTGAATACATTAAGTATGTCAAAAAAAGGTCAAAAGAATTAAATGTAGATTTGTTTTTAAGTCAGTTAATTCTGGGATTTGAAGACATAAATGAGCTAAACACGTTCGGTGGAAAGGGTATTTTTATAAAAGCCATAGATACTTCAGAATTTGAAGAACATGTTGGGACTAAACAGGACGACATAACTCTAATTAATCAAAAGAATCTTAAAAATCAGACTCAGTTAATATTAGACACTATTATTAATATTGCTTATTAGAGTGATTATTTTTAACAAGGAGATGTGCATATGAAGTTTAAAAAGAAAATTTTATTTAATGGCTTAATAAATGTAGTATTTTTATTTTTACTGCTGACATTTATCATACTTATCATAACAATACCTAGACATTTAGATATAAGCTTTGATTTTAGTGAAATGAAGATTGTTTCAAATGTATCATTTTTAGAAATAAAACAAAATGTTACAGATTATTATAAAATACTACTTTCAGGCAGCTTAGGTGAAACAAAACGTGGTACTCCTGCGTGGACGTATATAAAGGTTGGGTTTTATAGATCTTTAACACTAATCATAGGGTCTCTTATTATATCAATAATACTAGGATTAGCTAAAGGTATTTTTGATAGTAAGAGGCATAAAAATAAGAGCCCAAAGCTGAGGATAATGTTCACGTTAGGGTTTTTATCAATATCTAATGTAACTTTAATTGTTTTGCTTCAAGCATTTATTATTTGGCTTCATAGACATGGAATAACTTTGATTCCTGCTTTAGGCTATAAAACTTTTAAACATGCATTAACACCTATGTTTGCCATGTCATTGATACTATCTGCATATATAGCAAGAATAGCTACAATAGCTATAGATGAGGTATATCAGCAGGACTATATTAAGACTGCGTTAGGAAAAGGAGCATCGAGGGGTAGGATATTATTTGTACATGTTATGAGAAATGCAATGGTACAAATTGCAGATTCATTCTCATCAATAGTTTCTATATTGATTTCTAGCCTTCTTATAATAGAATGTTTGTTTTTTTATCCAGGGTTAACATATTTCATGTCTACAGCTTTTAATGATGGTAGTATCGAGGTTGTTGTTGGAATATCCTTGATAATTGGGATGATATATTTGAGTTTCAGTCTTATTTTTAAAGGATTAAGATATGTATTAAATCCACATTTAAGGCAAGAAAGATAGTAAAAAACTATTTTATTGCATTTTAAATTCTGTGGGGAAATGGTAATCATATTGAATAACAAACTACATAATCGAGGGCAGGGTTCTTTACCATTTTTGATATTTATGATAGAGTAAAATGTAAAATCAAAATAAATGTTTAAGAATATTTACATATGAAAGAGGGTTAAATATGAACATAAGTTTACTTGAATGGTTAGGATATGCTGCTTCTATAATAGTAGCCGTGTCATTGCTCATGAGTTCTATTGTAAAGCTAAGGTGGCTGAATTTATTTGGATCAGGTTTATTTGCTGTCTACGGTTTTAGTATTGGAGCTTTACCTGTGGGAATAATTAATACTTTAATTCTAATTATCAATGTATATTATTTGTTTAAAATATATACTGAGAAAGAATATTTTAAAACACTTAAAATAAGCAATAATAGTGAATATCTTGCTTCTTTTCTTGAGTTTTACAAAAAAGATATAATAAAGTATTTTCCAAGATTTGATTTTAAATTTAACAACCATGATGTATGTTTTTATATTTTAAGAAATCTTGCAATAGCTGGTATTTTTATGGGAACAAAGCATGATGAGGAGACTCTTTTTATAGACATTGATTTTGTTATACCTGAATATCAGGATTTTAAGCTTGGAAGATACATACTTGTAGAAAATGAAGATTTTTTCATTAATCAAGGCTATAAAAAATTATGTGCTTATTCAATGAATAAACAATATGAAAAGTATTTAAAAAAAATGGGGTTTGAGAAAGCTAGTGATTTTAAGAACCAAGTAATGGTCAAATATTTGAAGGCTATTTAGAGTCAGTAGTGATACCTTTAGTTGATGAAATTGAGTGGGGAGATTTTTATTATGAAGCTGATAAAGATTTTATTGAAGAATGTCAGAATCATATTATTTTAAAATAGTTCTAAAAAAAATTGAATGATAATTAATAATATAGCTGAAATACTATTATTTCAGCTATATTATTAATATTTAGTGAATTAAAATTAGTCTAAAATCAATCGACACTCACTTCTATTAGTGGGTGTTAAAGCTTTCTCTACTTAGGTAGGATTACAATCTTCTCCCTAAGCATCGATGTTTAGCATTAGCTATAAGTAGATTACCAAAATCTTTGATTTTGTGTAAGTCACTTAGTTTCTTCATCAAACGAGTTCACTTATATTTTTTAGTAAAACACTATGTTTTATTGATGGTAAAGATAGTTACTCTTACATATAATAGCTATTCAATATCTTTATTGGCTTGATTCTCACTGAATTTTAATATTTTACTTTGGAGTAAAATCCATATTATAAAATAAACAACAACACCTATAAAAATTGAAATAATATTTTTATAGTTATCTAACTCTAAACCGGTCATCAGCACTTGAGTTAGGGTGAAAACCATTGCACTGACAATACCACTGATAAGAACTATTTTTTTCTTGTTATTATGACTTCTATATGTTAAATAGAGTCCTGAAACCATATTTTTAATAAGAACATAAAATGAGATTCCTATTGTAAGTATGAAAATATCATAATACTCACTTATGTTTTGCTTCAAGACTAATTGTCTGATTAAAATAATTATCCATAAACCAATTAAACAGATACCAAAAGCATTTGAGTTAATTTTTCTTTTTCCACTAATAATTCTTTCATCAGTTATTTTATTCATTACTCAACCTCCCAAAAAATATCATTTAAAGTTTTGTTTAAAACTTTACATATCGCAATACATAGCTTTAAAGAAGGATTATATTTGCCTGCTTCAATGAGTCCTATTGTTTGGCGTGTAACACCAACCTTTTCAGCTAATTGTTCTTGAGTTAAATCCATTTCAGTTCGTGCTAACTTTAGTTTAATATTCTTTTGACTCAATAAATCACCTCCTATGTTAATTATAACATATATCTAACTAAATGCAAAATATAGTTAACATAGAGCAACATATAATTTCCGCAAAACAGTATTTTGACATTCATAATTAACAAAAAATACATATATATTTTTTTATGCTTCAAATATTTTTGAGGATTTATGCAATTGTGTGGTAATATGTTATTAGAACTACTTATTTTAATAATTATAATATACCTCCTTTTAAAAACACTTTATTCATTATTAGTTGGTAAATATTAAATGATTAATATAAAAGGGTTGATATAATGGAAAATAAAGAATTTAGCAAGTTAATACTGCAAAATATTTTGCAGTTTGTAGATGAAGGAATACATATCATTGATAAGAATGGAAAAACCATAATGTACAACGATACTATGGCACAGCTTGAAGGGTTAGAAAAGGAAATAGTTTTAGACAAAATGTTTTCAGATATTTTTCCTTCTTTAGATGAAGAAACAAGTACTCTTTTTACTGTAATGAAGACAGGACGACCAATTATTGATAGAACTCAAATATATTTTAATTATAAGGGACAGAAAATAACTACCATAAATACTACTATTCCTTTATTTAATGATGATGGAGAAAAAATTGGTGCAATAGAGATTGCAAAAGACATAACTCATATGAAGAAGATGTCAGAGAAGCTTTTAGATCTGCAGAATGAGTTAACTGAGAAAAATAAAAAAGGTAATATTTTAGAAATTTCTAGATATACCTTTGATGATATAGTTGGAAAGAGTAAAGAAATAAAGGCTGCTATAGATATAGCAAGGCGAACTTCATCTTTATCATCTAGCGTCCTTATTTATGGCGAAACAGGTTCAGGAAAGGAGCTTTTTGCTCAGAGTATTCATTATGAAGGTATTAGAAAAAGCAAACCCTTTATTGCTCAAAACTGTGCAGCCTTACCTGAAACGTTATTGGAAGGGCTGTTATTTGGTACAGTAAAAGGAAGTTTTACTGGAGCAGTTGATAGACCAGGTCTTTTTGAACAGGCTAATGGAGGAACTTTACTTCTTGATGAGATTAATTCAATGGGTATTACACTACAGGCAAAGCTATTAAGAGTTTTGCAGGAAGGATATATAAGAAGAATAGGAGGACTAAAGGAGATTCCAGTTGATGTAAGAATAATTGCGACAACAAATGAGGATCCGAAGAAAGCAATAGAGGAAGGTAAATTAAGAAAGGATTTATATTATAGGTTAAATGTTGTATCAATAGTTGTACCACCTTTAAGAGATAGAAAAGATGATATTAACTTACTTTGTGATCATTTTATTAGAAAGTATAATAAGAAATTTAGCAAGGATGTCTGGATGCTTTCTCAGGATGTTATATCTGACTTTATGGAGTACTTATGGCCTGGAAATGTTAGAGAACTTGAAAGCATGATAGAAGGAGCTATGAATTATATTACATTAGATGAGCATGTGTTAATGAAATATCATTTTCCTATGTATATAGATGAACTTAGGGACTCAGATATTAATATTGGTTATGAAATAGATGCTTCTAAATCTTTACCAGAAATACTTGAAACATTGGAGCATAGATTGATAGAAAAAGCCTTGAAAAGTTCTAAATATAATATTTCAAGGGCTGCAAACAGCTTAGGAATAAAAAGACAGACTCTACAGCATAAAATAAAAAAGCTAAAATTGGACTAATAACTGCAAATTATTTTGCACAATAACTGCAAAGAAATTTGCAGTTATTAGTTTTTTTGTCAATAATAAAATTTCAATAAATGGCAAAAACTACAACAGATATTGAATTTTAGGCAATATAGAATATTAGTGAAATGTTAAATATATGGCATATTAATTGCATTATTAATATTCGTATGAAAATATTTTTGGAGGTGTATTACAAATGAATAATGTAAAAGTAATTATATGGGGTTTTGGAGCTATGGGAAGCGGTATGGCAAAAATGCTTCTTAAGAAAAAAGGTGTAGACATTGTTGGTGTTTGTGATAGAAACGAAGCAAGAGTAAATAAAAGCATGTTTGAAGTGTTAGGAGTAGAAAGAGGAGAAAGACCAGAAGTAATAATCAAAAACGATATCGAAGAAATCGTGAAGCAAGGAAATATTGATATAGCATTAGTAGCAACTGATTCATTTACAGATAAAGCTTTTCCAAAATTAAAGTTTATATTAGAAAATAAAATCAATGTTATTTCAACAGCAGAAGAAATGGCATATCCAAAGGCACAACAGCCAGAATTAGCTAAGCAGCTAGATGAAATAGCTAAAGCAAACGGTGTGACAGTTTTAGGTACTGGAATTAACCCAGGTTTAATCATGGACTTATTAGTTGTTTGTTTAACTGGATGCATGGTTGATGTAGAGCACATTGAAGCAAAAAGAGTTAACAGCTTATCTCCGTTTGGTCCAGCAGTTATGGAAGAGCAAGGTGTAGGAATAACAGTTGAAGAGTTTGAAAAAGGTGTTAAAGATGGCACATTGGCAGGACATGTTGGGTTTGCTGAATCAATTCAAATGATTGCAGATGCTATAGGGTGGAAAACAGATAAATTTGAGCAGCAAATGAAGCCAATAGTTACTTCAGTTGATAGAAAATCTCCATATGGGTTTGCTAAAGCTGGTGATGTAGCAGGTGTTAACATGACAGGTCAAGGCTATGTTGATGGTGAAGTGAAAATAGATATGAT
Source organism: Thermohalobacteraceae bacterium (assembly GCA_030625765.1). Lineage (GTDB taxonomy): Bacteria > Bacillota > Clostridia > Tissierellales > VENL01 > DAOUQG01. The sequence continues at coordinate 7,890 of DAOUQG010000037.1, forward strand.
ACATCCACAACAAATAGAACCTGAAATGGAAGGAACATATACAGGGGATTACATAACTATAAAAGGAACTCCTGAAGTTAATATGTCTATAAAGCCAGAGGTAGAAGGTGGATTAGGAACTATAGCTATGTGTGTAAATATGATTCCTCATGTAATAAATGCAGATGCAGGCTTAAAAACTATGATAGATTTACCAGTTCCAAGAGCTATAATGGGAGATATGAAAGAATTAATTAAAAGGTAGGGGATTTTGATGAGTATTGCTAAAAAAGGAGATTGGGTAAGAGTATATAATATTGTTCTAGAATCAGAAGAGAGAGCTCCTCAAGTACCAAATGATACTAAAAAGGTTCCACTTGAAATGTGGGATAAAGGTTTTTTATTAAATGAGGAAGCAAAAATTGGTGATGAAGTAGAGGTAGAAACTTACATTGGTAGAAGGATCAAAGGAAAGCTGATAGAAGTAAATCCTTTCTATGATCATGACTATGGAAAATGTGTTCCAGAATTATTATTTATAGGAAAGCAGTTACGTAGTATTCTTGAAGGCGGTGAATCAGATGAGTAGAGATATGAGCTATTCAGCAGTTATGGGAAGAAGAAATGAAATAATGAAAGAAGCTGTAGGAATAGATTATGCAAAGTTTGAATCAAATGGAGTTATCTTTGATTATGAGAAAATGATGCGAGAAACTGGCTACAGCCTTCAAGAGATGCAAAAAATACAAGGTGAGACAGGAGTAGGCAATACTCCAATATATGAACTTAGAAATCTAACGTTGCTAGCCAGAAAGCTTGCTCCAAAAGGCAAGGGTGCTAGAATATTTATTAAGGATGAAGCTGCTAACCCATCGGGAAGCTTTAAAGCAAGACGTGCTGCTACAAGTGTATATCATGCTAAAAAGCATGGATATAAAGGCGTTATAGCTGCAACAAGCGGTAATTATGGTGCAGCTGTTGCTAGTCAAGCTGCAATGAAGGGATTGAATTGTATTATTGTTCAAGAATGCTACGATTCTAAAGGTAAAGGGCAGCCAGAGATAGTTGAAAAGGCTAGAAAGTGTGAGGCTTATGGTGCAGAGGTATTACAATTATCAGTAGGACCTGAGTTATTCTACACATTCCTCAAATTACTAGAAGAAACAGGATATTTCAATGCTTCTCTTTATACTCCTTTCGGGATAGCTGGAGTAGAAACTCTTGGATATGAACTTGCTATGCAGTTTAGAGAAAGAGAAGGAAGAGATCCTGATGTAGTGGTAGCAACTAATGCAGGTGGAGGAAATGTAACTGGAACAGCGAGAGGGTTAATTAAAGCAGGCGCTGAAAAGGTACAAGTAGTTGGAGCAAGTGTAAATCTTAAAGGACTACACATGGCAAGTGATGAGCAATTTAACAAAAAATCATTTACTACTGGACATACTGGTTTTGGTATTCCTTTTGCTACTTGGCCTGATAGATCGGATGTACCTAGATCTGCTGGAAGACCTTTAAGATATTTAGATAGATATGTTACTGTTAATCAAGGTGAAGTATTCTATATCACTGAGACATTAGCTCAATTAGAAGGCTTAGAAAGAGGGCCAGCGGGCAATACTTCATTAGCTGCTGCATTTTCAATTGCTCAAGAGCTAGATGAAGATAAAATCATTGTAGTTCAAGAGACAGAGTATACTGGTGCTGGTAAGCATATAAATCCACAGCTTTCTTTTGCTAAGGAAAACGGAATTGAAATAATGACAGGCAACCCAGAAGATGAGATTCCTGGTCAAAACATTATTCTACCTAAGCATCCAAGCTTAATAAAGGCTAAGGATTTAGACCTAAACAGAATAAGAAAGTCTTATATTAAGAATTGTGTTGAAAATAATAAGGGTATTCAGTTAGATGATGAAGATATCAAGTTTTTAGCTGAAGACACAAAGTCGAGCGTTCAGTTTGTTTATGAGGTTTTAAAAGAGCTTGGTGAATAATAATTTATTATCAGACTGATTGTATAAAAACATATTAGATAATTTTAAATCCATTTATAAATTCGGTACAATCAATTGTTTCTTAATTTTGTATTTAAAGATTATTTTTAATATTCCTTATTTCATTTGGAGGTGTGCGAATTGAAAAGAGCAGATGATTTTCAAACGAGAAGACAGCATTTGAAAGATTTAACAGAAGAACAACTAGAAGCAAGATTTTGGGAATTAGCTGAAAAAGCTGTAGATCCTATGATAGAACTAGCTAAGAAAAATACAACTCCTTCTATCGAAAGATCAGTACTGATAAGAATGGGTTTTTCAAGTTTAGAAGCAAAAGGAATAGTTGAAGGAGTGATGAATAGAGGACTAATGGGTAAAGGTGCTGGTCATGTAGTATATAGATTGGCTAAAGAGAAAAACATGGAGATAAGAGAAGTAGGCTTAATGTTATTAGATGAAGAATTATGGGACGATGCAGTGGATATTTTTAAAGGAGGCGACAAGTAATGAAGTTAAATCCTAACGAAAAATTAGATATAAAAAATATACTTCAAGACCTAGATAAATATAGACCTAGAAGAAGAGGCTGGACTTGGAGGAAGGGTACTGGTCAAAAAAGACAGATAGGTGACTTTGAGTATTATGATACAGCAGAAAATCTAGAGCAAAGCGAGCCATTGCCAGGTGGACACTTCTTTAACTCTATTGACCCTCAGCCAGAAAATGTTATTACTACTGAAATTGCATCGGGTAGATTTGAAGATGATATAAGAAGAATGAGAATGGCTGCATGGCATGGGGCAGACCATCTAATGGTTATAAGAACTGCTGGACAAAGTCATTTTGATGGACTTATTGAAGGTACACCACAGGGAATTGGTGGAATTCCTATAACTAGAAAACAAGTTAGAGCTCAAAGAAAAGCATTAGACATGATTGAGGATGAAGTAGGCAGACCAATAAACTACCACTCATATGTTAGTGGTGTAGCAGGACCTGAAATAGCAGTTATGTTTGCTGAAGAGGGAGTTAACGGTGCTCACCAAGACCCTCAATATAATGTGTTATATAGAAATATTAATATGATTAGATCATTTGTAGATGCTGCAAACGCTAAAAATGTTATGGCATGGGCAGACATGGCTCAAATTGATGGTGCTCATAATGCAAATGCAACAGCAATGAAAGCTTGGAAGGTAATGCCAGAGCTTATGGTACAGCATGGATTGAACTCAATATTCTCAGTTAAGTGTGGAATGAAAAAGGAAAATATTTGTCTTTCAAGCGTTCCTCCAACAGCACCTCCAGCTCCATGTATGAGACTAGACTTGCCATATGCTGTAGCATTGAGAGAAGTATTTAAGGATTATAAGATAAGAGCTCAGCAAAATACAAAATATATGGGATCATCAACTAGAGAGGCAACTGTTACTCACGTACTAAACCTATTAATATCAAAGCTTACAAGAGCAGAAATTCAGTCAACTATTACTCCTGATGAGGGTAGAAATGTTCCTTGGCATATATATAATATTGAAGGTACAACTACTGCAAAACAAGCCTTAAATGGTATGGATGGACTTAAAGAAATGGTTCAAATCAGAAGAAATCATGGAGAGCTTGCTGACAAAGTAAGGGAGCTTAAGGAAAGAGCAGTTTTATTCTTAGAAGAGATGATTGAAGTTGGCGGATACTTCAAGGCTGTTGAAGAAGGCTTCTTTGTTGATTCTGGAATGTATCCAGAAAGAAATGGTGATGGAATTGCTAGAAAAATCGATGGGGGTATAGGTGTTGGAACAGTATTTGAGAGAGATGAAGACTACATGGCGCCTGTAACTGCGTTCTTTGGCTATAACAATGTAGCTCAGTATGATGAGAATGCTGTAAATAATCCATCATCACTTATAGGTGGATGTACTTTTGAAGACCCTGATAAAATTGTTTATATAGATGAATTAGATGAAAATGATAATGTTAATGTTCGTATGGAGGAAACAAAAGAACTAAGAGAAACAAGCAACATTAAGCCAGAAATGGAATGGATGGGAGACGGAATAGTTCAAACTACTATGTTTCTACCAGTTGACGAGCGAACAGCTGAATTTGCTGCTATAGAAGTTGGTAAAAAGATGGGACTTGAGGATGTAGAAGTTATCCATAAAGAAGTCTTACAAGCAGCAGAAGGTACTAGAGTAGAAATCAAGGGTAAAGTACCTTTTGTAATAGATGTTGATAAGCTTGTAATTCCTCCTAAGCCTGAGATAATGTCAGATGATGAAATCAGAGCAGATATTGAGAAAAAGCCAATGAAAATTGTTGCTGGTACAGTAGGAGAAGATGAACATTCAGTTGGGCTTAGAGAGATTATTGATATTAAGCATGGTGGAATTGAAAAATACGGTATCGAGTGTCATTATCTAGGAACTTCCGTACCATTAGAAAAGCTAGTTGATGCTGCTATTGAAATTAATGCTGATGCTATTCTTGCTTCTACAATAATAAGTCATGATGATGTTCATTATAAGAATATGAAAAGATTACATGAGCTATGTGTAGAAAAAGGAATAAGAGATAAAATAATGATTGCTGCTGGAGGAACTCAGGTTTCTAATGAATTAGCAGTAGAAAACGGTGTAGATGCAGGGTTTGGTAGAGGAACAAAAGGAGTTAATGTTGCTACTTTCCTTGTAAAGAAAAGAAGTGAAATGAATAATGAGAATTAATGTTCTAGTTGCTGAAATAGGCAGCACTACAACAGTAGTAAACGCATTTGACGGGATATTTGAAGGCTGCCCCAAGTTTTTGGGGCAGGGTCAAGCTCCTACTAGTGTCAACGAAGGCGATGTTAACATAGGATTGAAGACTGCAATTGAGGATTTAAAAAACAATTTGGATGTGGACGAGCTAGAGTATGATGAGCTTATAGCAACAAGTAGTGCAGCTGGCGGCTTAAAGATGACTGTTCATGGGTTAGTCTACGATATGACAGTTAGAGCAGCTAAGGAAGCGGCACTAGGCGCTGGAGCAAATATTAAGCTCATAACAGCTGGAAAGCTCAGAAGAACTGATATCAAAAAGATCAAGGATACCAATCCTAACATAATACTAATCGCAGGTGGAGTTGATTATGGTGAAAGAGATACTGCCATATACAATGCTGAGAAGATAGCAAAACTTAATTTGGATGTTCCTGTAATCTATGCTGGAAATATTGAAAATCAGGATGAGATTAGAGAAATATTTAGTACGATTAACGCTAAATTATATATTGTAGAAAATGTTTACCCTAAAATAGATGAATTGAACATTGAACCTACTAGAAGAGTAATTCAGGATGTTTTTGAAGAGCATATCATTCATGCTCCAGGGATGACAAAGGTAAGGGAAATGGTTACTGGACCAATTATTCCTACTCCAGGTGCAGTTATGCTTTCTTCAAAGCTTTTGAAAGAAGAAATTGGTGATCTAGTAACCTTAGATGTTGGAGGAGCTACTACTGACCTTCACTCTGTAACTGAAGGAAGTGAAGAGGTAAATAGAATTCTCATAAGTCCAGAACCTTTTGCTAAAAGAACTGTTGAAGGCGACTTAGGAGTTTATGTTAATATGAATAATGTTGTAGGAAGAATTGGCATTGATGAATTGTCTAAACGACTTAACATAAGTGAGGGTGAAGTAAGTAAATTGATTGAAAATCATAAACCTATTCCTGTTACAGACATAGAAAAGAGATTTGTTGAAGAACTTACTATTGAAGCAGTCTTAACCGCAGTGGAACGACATGCAGGAAAGTTTAGACATCTTTATGGACCAGCTGGAAAGAAAACAGTTGCTGAAGGCAAGGATTTGACTAATGTTAAATATATTATCGGAACAGGTGGAGCGCTTACAAGACTTCCAAACAGAGTTGATATAATGAAAAAAATTGCTGCTTGCAATAAAGGAAACAATCTATATCCAACAAAGCAGTCAGAAATTTTGGTAGATAATAAATATATAATGGCTTCATTAGGTGTTTTGTCAAAAACATATCCTGAAGCAGCATTTGAATTATTAAAGGATAGCTTGATTATCGGCTAGTTGATTTCCCTATATAATAAGAAATTGATAATACATGGTATATTTTGAAAACTCATGAATATTTTTATATTTAATATTCTAAATATAAATAGACTGGAGATGATAAAATGACCTACCCTAGAGTTGAAATTTCTTTAGATAAAATTGAGCATAATTCAAGAAAATTAGTTGCGATGTGCAGTAAGCATGATATAACTATAGTTGGAGTTACTAAAGTATTCTGTGCTTATCCAGAAGTTGTAAAGGTAATGGTAAAAGGAGGAATATCAGTATTAGCAGATTCTAGAATTGAGAACTTTGAGAAAATAAAAGATATTGACTTACCAAAGCTTTTATTAAGACTACCAATGATAAGTCAGGCTAAAAAGGTAGTTGAGTTAACAGATATATCCTTGAATTCTGAAATTAATGCAATTAGGACGTTATCAGAAGCTGCTAGTAATATTAATAAGGTGCATAAAATTATATTAATGGTTGATTTAGGAGATTTAAGAGAGGGTATATTTGAGGAAAAGGAAGTATTTGAAACTGTTGAGGAAATTATTAAGTTAAATGGAATAGAGTTAGTAGGTATTGGAACAAATCTTACATGCTATGGTGGGGTTATTCCTAGATACGAGAATTTAGGAAAGTTAACTGATTTAAAAAATAGATTAGAAGAGAAATATGATATTAATTTAAATATAGTATCTGGAGGTAATTCAAGTAGTATTCATTTGATACAAAGTGGTAAGATTCCTGAAGGAATAAATCAGCTAAGACTAGGAGAATCAATAGTTCTTGGAAGAGAAACAGCCTTTGGAGAAAACATTGAAGATACATATGACGATTGTTTTAAATTGATTGCAGAAATTGTAGAAATAAAAGAAAAACCATCAATTCCAATTGGCGAAATAGGTATGAATGCTTTTGGTAAAGTACCAACATTTGATGATAAGGGAATAAGAAGAAGAGCAATATGTGCAGTTGGAAAACAGGATATTGATATTGATGATGTTATTTTAGAGGATAAAAATGTTTCAATTTTGGGTGCGAGCAGCGACCATTTCATTCTGGATATTACTGAATCAAATAATGAATATAAGGTAGGAGATAAAGTATCTTTTAAACTAACATATGGTGGTATTTTAAGTACAATGACATCAGAATATATAGAAAAGATATGTAAGTGAGTTGTTAAATAATAAAGCACTAATTACCTTACTTACAAAATATTACAACTAAACAATTAAATGAAAGTATATAGATTTACTACAGAGTATATGGGAAGTTTTATTAAGTTTTTTTCGTTATCTATTCCATTTATTTGGTTATGATAATATAATAGTATAGAAAATATGAAAGGGGGATTTGCAAATGTTAACAACCGAACAAAAGCTATTATGTGCATTATCTCATTTAGGTACTTTTGTGGGAATTCCAATTATAGCTCCTTTAATAGTTTTATTGGCTTCAAGTGATTCATATGTTAAGCAGCAAGCTAAGGAAGCTTTAGGCTTTCAACTTTTCTTAGCAATCGGTGCAGTAGTTTCAGCTATTTTAACAATTCTACTTATTGGCTTCCTAGGATTTGTAGTATTAGGAATTATAGGACTTATTTTCCCAATAATTGCTATGGTAAAAATAGTTGATAATCAAGACTATTCATACCCAATTTCAGGTAGTTTTGTTAGAAAACATTTTTAATTAATATTTATTAAAATCAAGCCTTCATTCATATATATATTAATAAGAGATATATGAATGGAGGTAATTTTATGATCTTGGTTACTGGTGCAGCTGGTTTTATTGGGAGTAATTTGTGTGAGATACTTCTAAGGAAAGGCTATCATGTATTAGGAATTGATTGTTATTATGATAATTATCCAAAATGGGTAAAGAAATTTCACCTTAGGAATTGTTTCCGTAACCCAAACTTTATTTTTTTAGAAAATAACATATTAGATCCAAATATTGCAAAGTTGATTGAAGGATTAAAAATTAGGTGTATAGTACATTTAGCTGATATTCCTGGAGTAACAACTTGTAGTGAAATAAATTTTGATGAATATATCCAGTATAACATCACGGCTACTCAAAGATTATTAGAAGCTGTGAAGAACAAGGGAATAAAAAAAATTGTTTATGCTTCATCATCAACAGTATATGGAAATATATGTGATTTGTCTATGTCTGAATTACAAAATCCAAAGCCAATTTCTTTGTACGGTGTTTCAAAATTAGCAGGAGAAACTCTATGTCACTATTATGGCAATATTTATGATATAGATATAGATGTATTAAGATTTTTCACTGTATATGGGCCTAATCAAAGACCAGATATGGCATTCCATAGATTTATACGTAATATGTTATTTGGAGAAGAAATAAACGTTTATGGAGATGGAAATCAAAGAAGAGATTTCATATATATTGATGATATATGTGAAATAATGGTAAAAATGATTCGAAAAGATATAAAGGAAGAAATAATGAATATTGGTGGAGGATTATCATTAAGTGTAAACGAGTCGATTAAGATTATTGAAGAAGTCTTAAACAAGAAAGCTAAAATTAAATATATTGAGCCAATACAAGAGGAACAATTAATCACTCATGCAAATGTTGAAAAAATGGAAAGTATATTAGCATCAGATAATAAAACAGGTATTTATCAAGGGATAAAAAGGGAAGTTGACTATATTAAAAAATTATATAAGTTAACAGAAATATATTAACCTATGAGATAGGTTAATATAACTAAAATAATAATATTATGGGGAATATATAAGATTAAAAACGCTATGAAATATTTACAGCGTTTTTAATTGTTTTAAAAATTCTACACTTAACTAGAATTTATTATAAGTAAATATGTAGATACCTACATAAACTTGTTCTCTAAATGGGAAAATAAATTTTCTATGTTACAGCCTTTAAAATGAGGCTTTTTTATTTGACATTATATCTTTAATCTTATAAGTCAATATTATATAATGACATTATGGATTAAATATTAAGGAGATGATTTCATGAAGTTAATAGATTTCAGAAGCGATACTTTGACAAAACCAACAGA
>DAOUQG010000249.1 GCA_030625765.1 Thermohalobacteraceae bacterium
AAGAAAAGGACATGAAAGCTTATTAAATATACTTTTATGTCCTTATTTATATAGGGATTCTAAAATGATGAATTATGAAACTCATAAATACTAAGTATAATAAAAACAATAGAACAAATCCAATTAATTATACGTCTAATAAATATGGCATAATGTGAACATTAATATCGAATGAAAATAAACTAAGAGAAATATTTTTTAAAATATTATATAATAAAATAATAACTAAAATATTATAAAAGAGATTATATAATGAAAAAGGTGATTGAATGATAGATAAAAAAATAATTGAATTATTGAAACCATTAAGACTAAAACATTTTTATACTAAACTAATAGCTTATACATTTTTTTCATTATTAGCGTGTAGTATAATATCATTTATGCTCATGATAATATCTAGATTTATTCCAATAACTTTTATATGGAATAAAATAGTTTATTTAGCAAGCATATTTTTAATAATTGGAATAGGCTGGTCAATATATAAAAGACCATCTTACATGGATACTGCATTGCTTGTAGATAGCTTAGGATTAAATGAAAGAGTGATAACATCTCTTGAACTATTAGGTTCTGAGAGTAATATTTCAAGACTTCAAAAAGAAGATACAATTAGCTCTTTAAAAAGAAAAGACTATAAAAAAGAAATAGCTTTTAAGCTGCCTCATAAAATGCTGATAGGCTTTTTAATATTTGCTCTATCAACAGTTTTAGTTGGATTTATTCCTTCAAAGTCTTATAGCGAAGCAAAAAGAATGGAAGAATATAAAAAGAAAGTAGAAAACTCAATTGATGAAATAAAAAAAATTGAGAAGGAAGTAAAAAAGGAAGAATTATTAAGCGAGGAAGATAAAAAAAAGATTGAAAAAGAGTTAAACGAGCTGAAAGAAAAGCTTAAAAAATCTGGCGAGGCAAAAGAACTGCAAAATGATATAGCTAAGCTTAATAAAAAGCTAGAGAAAATAGTTGATAAGATGCATGAGCAAAAAGTTTCAGAATTAGTAAAAAAACTATCAGATCAGAAATTTACTAAGGATACAGCTGACGCATTAAAAAAATATGACTCTAAACAAATAGCAAAGTCTATTGAAAATATGTCTGAAAAATTAAAGAATATGAGTAAGCAGGAATTAGAGAGATTGGTTAAGGATTTGGCAAAATTGGCAGAGGAGTTAAAGAATAATCCAGAGGCAGCAAAAGCACTGAAGGAATTAGCACAAGTAATGTCTCAAAATATAAATGGCAATCTTAATAATGTTGCAATCAATGAAAGTCTGAATAATTTAGGTCAGGTAATGGATAATCTTATTAATAATCCTCAATCCATTGACTCAATTTCTGCTATGATGGATGAATTACAACAATTGAGTTCTATGATGAGTGATGAAGCACAAGAAAGTTGTAGTAGTAATAACACAAATAATCCTGGTGAAGACTCAGGTGGATGAAGCTCAGAAGGCGACCAAGGTGTTGGTCAGGGAAACAGTCAGGGTAGTAATCAAGGTAATAGCAGCGGTCAAGGAAATGGTAATCAAGGACAAGGCAATAATAGTGGTACAGGTAATGATACTGCTACAGGAGGAGGCGCGGGCAATGGTACTTCTTCAGGAAACGATGATAACGGTTTAGGTGGTACTCAGTCTGGTGGATCAAAGGATGACTCTGAGAAGAAGGTTAAGGATTACGAACAAATATTTACACCTCAAAACACTGAGGGAGAAGGGTATTCTTCTCAAGTACATGATGATGTTGATTCAAATGGTAGAAAGGATGTAATTCAGGTTAAGAAATTCGGTGATACACCAGGAGAAGCTATTCCATATAATGAGGTGCTGCAAAACTATAAAGAATATGCATATGAAAAGCTCAATAGTACAGAGATTCCTGTAAATATGAAGGAGCTAGTTAAAAAGTATTTTAGTGAGCTAGAATAATCTGAAAGAAATTAACACTACAAAAGTGGTACTAAGGATTTAGATGATTACCCTCCCTGCTCAGATATACAGCACTTATTATGTTTGATTTTAAGGAAATAAGTGCTGTATATGATTCGCGAATCGGGTAATCATCTAAATCCAAGTGTTTTGTGTTTTCGTAACTTTTAATGAGTAGATGAGAAGGTTCCTTCTGACTCATTTCTTAAAGCACTTTAGGGGACTAAACATTTCCAATTTGAAATTTCAATTTTTAAAAGGGTAGGTGGAGCAAATGGAAATAAACGAAAAGAATGTTATCAAATTTAGTGAAAAGATAAATGAAATGAAAGAAGAAATTGGTAAAGCAATTATTGGACAAAAGGATATTATTGAGCAGGTTATAATAGCAATCTTGTGTGAAGGGAATGTCCTTTTAGAGGGTGTACCGGGGTTAGGAAAAACTCAGCTTGTAAAGACAATAGGCAAGGTAATGGACTTGGAGTTTTCTAGAATTCAATTTACTCCAGATTTAATGCCTGCTGATGTAGTAGGGACAAACATAATATCATATGACGATAATGGTAATAGTAAGTTTGCTTTTCAGAATGGACCTATTTTTAGCAATATTGTACTAGCTGACGAGATTAATAGAGCTACTCCTAAAACTCAAAGTGCGATGCTTGAAGCTATGCAGGAGAAAACCGTTACAGTTGGGAATAAAACCTATAGCTTAGACAAGCCTTTTTTTGTTCTGGCTACTCAGAATCCTATAGAAATGGAAGGAACATATCCATTACCAGAGGCTCAGATGGATAGATTTCTTTTTAAGCTTAATGTAAAATTTCCTAAAATAGATGAATTAGCTGAGATTGTAAATGTTACAACTATAAAGCCTGTAGAAAATCTTAATAAGATTAGCAACGGAGAACAGATAATAAAAATGTCTGAGATTGCAAAGCATGTTCCTATAGCAAAGCCAGTTATGGAATATGCAATGAAGCTTATCTTATCAACACATCCAGAAGATGAAAACAGTCCTGAGATTACAAAGAAATATGTTAGGTTTGGTTCAAGTCCAAGAGGAGCACAGGCTATTATTAAAACAGCTAGAGTAAAAGCATTATTGGAAGGTAGATATAATGTTTCTTTTGATGATATAGATTTTGTTGCTTACCCAGTGCTAAGACATAGAATATTATTAAACTTTGAAGCAGTATCAGATGACATAACAAGTGATTATATCATTAGTAAATTGCTTCGAAAGGAATGATAGCATGAGAAGCAATCTAATAAATAGCAGCTTCTTAAAAAAGCTTGAGAACCTAAAGCTCAACTCAAATGTAATTCTAAATAAAGGGTATAGTGGAGCTAGAAAATCTAAAAGTAAAGGTTCATCTGTTGAATTTTCAGATTTTAGAGAGTATGTGTCTGGGGATGACTTTAGAAAAATAGATTGGAATGCTTATGCAAGATTTGAAAAGCTGTTTATTAAG
>DAOUQG010000028.1 GCA_030625765.1 Thermohalobacteraceae bacterium
ATGGTGCCCAGAGGCGGAATCGAACCACCGACACGGGGATTTTCAGTCCCCTGCTCTACCGACTGAGCTATCTGGGCATAAATGGTGGGCCTTCAGGGATTCGAACCCCGGACCTACCGGTTATGAGCCGGGCGCTCTAACCAACTGAGCTAAAGGCCCCAATAAAAAATAATGGTGGGCTTAGGTGGACTCGAACCACCGACCTCACGCTTATCAGGCGTGCGCTCTAACCTGCTGAGCTATAAGCCCTTATCTTTTTTGGTCGGGGTGGCAGGATTTGAACCCGCGACCCTCTGGTCCCAAACCAGATGCGCTACCAAACTGCGCTACACCCCGTTAACACAACTCTTACAGTATAATAGATTTTAAAATAATATGCAAAATCGTTATTTTCTTAATATCTAAAGATTTGAGGGAAAATATCTAATAATCTCTTCTATTCTTCATATTTCGTAAAAATCATATAGTGTTTTTACTATACCAATTCGTATATTCAGTCAATAGTACATTCATCAAAAATTACAGAAATGAATCTTTCAAGGAATAGTATATTAGTGTATAATAAAGGTAATTCTTCAAATATTTTTGGGGGGGGACAAATGGTGGATATAATATCGATATTTGAGAAAGAGATTATTATAATACTTATTGCTGCAGCTCCTGTTGTAGAGCTCAGGGCAGCAATTCCTATAGCTATATCATTAGGGGTTAGTCCTATTCATAGTATGATATTATCAATAATTGGAAATATGTTGCCTATTCCTTTTTTACTTATGATATTAAAACCTGCATTTAACTATTTAAGTGAAAAAAGAGCTTTTAAAGGTATTGTATCATGGATAAAAAAAAGAACATTAAAAAAGAGCAGACAAATGGAGAAATATAAGATATTCGGATTATTTTTACTTGTTGCAATTCCTTTGCCAGCAACGGGAGCTTGGACTGGAGCGATTGCTGCGAGCTTATTTAACATTAACTTTAAACAAGCTTTTCTCACAATACTCGCAGGAGTAATAACTGCGGGGATTATTGTTGTTATTTTAAGCACTCAAGCTAAATTTTTATTAGATACCATAAGTTTTGATTACATATCATTTCTCAGCTTTGGATAAATACTTGGTTAAAACCTTGATATTAGGAGGGGGAAAATGAGAAAGATTACCTTTTTTATTGCTTTGATAATGGCATCTATTTTTTTGAGTATTTTTGCTTACGCTTCTGAGAACAATTTTATGATTAATTCCTACTATGCAATTGAAAGTGCTAAGGAGTATAACAACATAAAAGGATTTTTAGTTGGAAATTCTAATCATATGTACTTTCAATGGGCAAGAATAGCACTAAATTCAGAAGGAAAGCTTCAGTTTACCAATAAATATAATATAGGTATAAGTGAATACGATGAAAGAAATCTAGAATATGGACTACCTCATAACGTATTAGAAGGTTATACAAATAAAATAGATTATAAAGATAGCTTTCCAAAGGGTCAAGCTTTTTTATCGGTATTTTTTGAGAATTATTTCTTTGATATCAATAAAAACAGTAGTATTGAGTTTTTAAATATGACAGAAAAAGAATGGGAAGAGTTAATTATAAAACCCATGGTAGAAATGCTTAATGGGTATTATGAAGATAATTATTATACTGAGTGTGAGTTTGATGGATTAGTATTAGATTTTGAAGGGTTTAGAGACGAAATAGATAATATTAATTATACCCAAAACGAAAAAACAGAACTTAAAGAAAAGTACAATAAGTTTTTAGAACATTTAAAGCGATTTATAAATGATAAAGAGCTTATAGTTTGCATTCACCCTACAAATGTAGAAGGATATTATGATGGATATGATTATGAGTACATAAACCAAATTGCAGATTATATTATTCTAATGGCATATAATTATCAGGATGCAATTGAGTACAGCAATTTAGATAATATAACTGATGATATAACTGAGCCAGTATATGAAAGAGTATTTTGTAATGAAACTCAGCCGTATGACAAAGTTAAAGATGCTGCTTATAAAATAATCAATGATCATAATGTTGACCCACATAAATTGATTTTAGGATTAGATTTGGCAGGAATGAAGTGGATAAAATTAAGTAAAAGCATAGATAATGAAATAAAATATTATTACTTATTAAGAAGACCTGATATAGATGGAATAGAAGAAGCAGTTGATACAGAGGGAATTTATATAGAGGATACTAGAACTTATAAGAAAGTGCTATTAGATGATGGGATTTTAGAAAAAGATAGGCAAAAATATGAGAAATATGGATTTAAAATTGAGAACGTTGAATATTATTATGAAACTCCAGAAAGCATTAATAATAAGTATTATGAAATATTATATGAGTATAATATAGCTGGTCTTTCAATATGGAGAATAGGGACAGGGAGTAATGATGTTTGGAGAAGTTTAGGTGAAATTTGTTATAACAATGAAATTAAAATTTGGGATGAAAGAACAGACGTGCCTCCAGATAAAGAATGGAAAATAAAACTGACTATTCCTGTTGATTATTACACTGTAAATAACCAAAATATCTATGTAACAGATAAGTATGGTAATAAAGTAGAAGTAGTAGTTGAACTGAATATGGAGGATAGTAAAATAGTAACAGTAACACCATTAAAGAACTATGTTAATGGCGAAGCGTATTATCTTTATATTACCAAAGGACTAAAATCTACTAATGGTAGAGAATTAATCAATGGAGTAATAATTAAATTTACTATCATAAGCAGGTAGTGTCGAAATTTGGCATATAAAACTGGTGATATTTTATTGACTGAATACTACTAAATATGATATTATTCATATTGTAAAAAATGAATAGAAATCTTGATGCCTTATCAAGAGTGGTGGAGGGAATGGGCCCTGTGAAACCCGGCAACCATTGGCTTTGTGCTAAACGGTGCTAAATCCCACAGAATTTAGATTCTGGAAGATGAGGGCGTGCTTAGAAATTTGCCTCTTTCTTTTGGAAGAGGTTTTTTTATTACAATTTTTCATGTTGAAGATTGTGAAAATCAGAATTTCTAAGTATAGAATTAACAATATTTAGCAAATGGAAATAATAAGTGTATATAATACAAATAATAAAATTGCGAAAAAAGTATGTATGATTTTTATTGTCGTTTTATTGATTATGTTTATCAAGTTATTAAAATTTACTTTGATAACTAGTCTTTTAATAATTTTATATATAAAAAACAAGGAGGTAATAAAAAATGAGAAAAAGATTATTCACATCAGAATCTGTTACTGAGGGACATCCAGATAAAATGTGTGACCAAATTTCAGACTCTATTTTAGATGCAATATTTCAGCAAGATCCAATGGCTAGAGTAGCTTGTGAAACATCTGTTACAACAGGGTTGGTATTAGTTGCAGGAGAAATAACTACAAAGTGTTATGTAGATATACCTAAGGTAGTAAGAAAGACGATAGAAGACATAGGATATACTAGAGCAAAGTATGGCTTTGACTGTAGTACATGTGCAGTTCTTACTTCTATAGACGAGCAATCTCCTGACATAGCGATGGGTGTAGATGAAGCGTTAGAGCATAGAGATGAAAAGGAAGATGAATTAGACAAAATTGGTGCAGGGGATCAAGGCTTAATGTTTGGATATGCATGCAATGAGACTCCAGAGCTTATGCCTTTACCTATATCATTAGCTCATAAGCTAGCTAAGAGATTAACAGATGTAAGAAAAAATGGGACATTAAAATATCTAAGACCTGATGGTAAGACTCAGGTAACTGTAGAGTATCATGACGATAAACCAGTTAGAGTGGATACAGTAGTTATATCGACTCAGCATGGACCAGAGGTAGAATTAGATGTTATAGAAAAAGATCTAATTGAACATGTTATTAAGCACATCATACCATCAGATTTATTTGATGATGAAACAAAATATTACATTAATCCTACAGGAAGGTTCGTAATAGGTGGACCACAAGGTGATGCAGGACTTACTGGAAGAAAGATTATAGTGGATACTTATGGTGGTTATGCAAGACATGGTGGTGGAGCATTTTCAGGCAAGGATCCAACAAAGGTAGATAGATCAGCAGCCTATGCTTCAAGATATGTTGCAAAAAATATAGTAGCAGCAGGATTGGCTGATAAATGTGAGGTGCAGCTAGCATATGCAATAGGAGTAGCTCAACCTGTATCAGTTCTAGTTGATACATTTGGAACAAACAAGATTGAAGAATCAAAGATAGAAGAGTTAGTAAGAAAGCATTTTGATTTGAGACCTGCTGCGATAATAAAAGATTTAGATTTAAGAAGACCTATCTATAGACAAACTGCAGCATATGGTCATTTTGGAAGAACAGATATAGATGTACCATGGGAAAAAACAGATAAAGCTGAATTATTAAGAAAAGAAGGATTATAAAGATATAAAATATAAAGATAAGGTCTATGGCTTTCATAGACCTTATCTTTATATTTTATAAAACATCGAATATACTTAAGCTTTATGAGGAAGGAATTTTTTTCTTGCTTTAACATAAAAAATGCAACAATGTTTAACTTCTCAATACAAACACGCATATTATAATACAAAGTATTTTTATTTATCTGAGAAATAAAAAATATAAAAGGGTGGCGGGGAGGTATGGTACTAACAATTTTTTCAATTATTGTATATGTTTTTTTCATCTATGGCGTAATAGAGTTTTTAGGGAAGATTTATTTAGACGCTACAAAAAACAAAAAATCGTCACAATGCTCTACAATTAAGGTATTAATTGAGGACTATGAGGATTTAGAATATACAATTAAGATTTTAAAAAAATATTTTAACCACATAGTTATACTACTTGACAAGGACTCAGAAGAAATTCCAAAAACTCTAATTAGATTGTCAGAGGATTTGAACATTGAATACAGATACTTGGGACAAAAGTATGAAGCTGGAGGATTATAACCTAATCTACCAGCTTCGTTTTAATTTAAGTAAAATAATGTTATAATATTAATAATGGATTCAAATGATAATATCGGAGGGTACTAGATTGGTTACGATTGAAGGAACTGTAGAGGAAATAATATTTCAAAATGAATCGAATGGGTATGTTGTAGCTGTAGTTGAGACGGAGGATGACATGGTTACAATAGTTGGCTATATTCCAATTATTAATATAGGTGAAACCTTAAGCTTTCAGGGAAATTGGAATTATCATCCAAGCTATGGACAACAACTAAAGGTGGAGACATATACTACAGTAGTACCAGCTACATTGAATGGTATAGAAAAATACCTTTCATCTGGGTTAGTATCAGGCATTGGTCCTAAGACAGCAAAAAAAATAGTCGAGAAGTTTGGTGCTGATTCTATAGATATACTTCAATATCATCCTGAAAAATTAAAGCTTGTAGAGGGAATTGGAGAAAAAAAGGCTGAAAAAATTGCTGAAGCATTTGTTGAACAAAGAGAATTAAGAGATATTATGATTTTCTTGCAGGGCTATGGAATAAGTGCTAATTATAGCATTAAGAAATACAAAAAATATGGTGTTGAAACTATTACTAAAGTCAAGGAAAATCCATATAGGCTATCAGAGGATATATTTGGAATAGGCTTTAAGATGGCAGATAAAATAGCTAGGAGTATGGGAATTGATTATAGATCAAAATATAGAATAAATGCAGGAATAAAATTTGCACTGATGGAGTCTTCAGGCTCAGGACATACATATTTACCTAAAAAAGTACTTATTAATGATTCTGCTAACTTATTAATGGTTGAGAAGGAGTTAATAGAAGAAGGAATAACTGAATTGGCTATAAAGCAAGAAATACAATTAGAAAACTTAGATGGAGTAATGTGCGTTTATTATATGCCCTATTATTATGCAGAAACTAATGTATGCAAAAAACTAATTGAACTTTCTCAGGTTGAGATACATAGATACGATATAGATATCAACAAGGAATTACATAGAATAGAACAGGAAGAGGTAATTAAATTTGCGGAAAGACAAAAAGAAGCAATAAAAGAATCTATAGAAAATGGAATAATTATAATCACAGGAGGTCCAGGAACAGGAAAGACAACCACAATAAATAGTATAATCAAGCTATTTGAAAGTCAGAGCTTATCAATATCGTTAGCAGCCCCTACAGGTAGAGCAGCTAAAAGAATGAGTGAAGCTACTGGTATGGAAGCAAAGACTATACATAGATTGTTGGAATACAACTATATTGATGATGATATTGGCATGGCATTTTCAAAAGATGATGGTTCTCCTTTGGAATCTGATGTAGTTATCATAGATGAAGTATCAATGGTAGATATATTATTAATGAATACGCTACTAAAAGCAATAATGCCAGGAACTAGATTGATATTGGTTGGAGATGTAGACCAATTACCATCTGTAGGACCTGGGAATGTACTAAGAGACATTATTGATAGTAAAATAATTAAGGTAGTAAAGCTAGATGAGATATTTAGACAAGCTCAGGAAAGTATGATTGTCGTTAACGCACATAAAATAAATAAGGGAGAAATACCTTTTTTAAACGTAAAGGATAAGGATTTCTTTTTTATGACTAGAAAAACAGGGGAGAGTATTAACCAAACTATATTAGAACTATGTATAGAAAGACTACCTAAATTCAATGGTTATGATCCTTTAAAGGATATACAAATATTATCTCCTATGAAAGGAGGAGACATTGGAGTGAATTTTTTAAATGAGAGATTGCAGGAGGCTTTAAATCCGAAGCATCCTAATAAGACAGAGAAGAAGTCTGGAGATATTATTTTTAGAGTAGGCGATAAGATAATGCAAATAAAAAATAATTATAGGATGAAATGGAAACTAATTGAGGATGAAATGGTTACTCAAGAAGGAGAAGGAGTTTTTAATGGGGATTATGGATTTATTACTCGTATTGATAATGAAGAAGGAGAATTGACAGTAATGTTTGATGATAATAAAGAGGCAGTTTATCAATTTAGCCAGCTTGATGAGCTAAAACTTGCATATGCTACTACCATACACAAAAGTCAGGGAAGTGAGTTTCCTGTAGTAATAATCCCAACTTTTTGGGGTCCTCCTATGCTTCTTACAAGAAACTTGTTATATACAGCTATTACAAGAGCAAAAGAGCTAGTAGTATTAGTAGGAATGGAAAAATACTTACATATGATGATAAATAACAATAGAATAGCCAAAAGGTATTCAGGGCTTAGTAAGAGATTGCTAAAGGTGTTCGATATGATGATAAGAGGGTAAGCTTATATGAATAATGAAGAAGGTATAATAAAAAAAATCACTTCAACCATTTTAGAGCTTATATATCCAGAAAAAGGGATATGTTTCATATGTGATAAATATAGTGAAAAAGTTGGACAAGACCACATTTGTCAGGACTGTAAAAATGAACTAAAATTCATTAATAAGGGTTGCATAATATGTGGGAAACCTCTAGAAAAAGATAGTAAGATAAATAAATGCTATAGCTGCTTAATACAGCCACATTATTTTTCTAAGACGATATCTGTTGTTGAATATAAAGGTATCATAAAAAAGGCAATTTACAAATTTAAGTATGGGAAAAAACCATATATGAGTAAGGCTTTTGGGGCATTAATTCTAGATAGATTGTTAGAGAATGACATTGATGAACATGATATAGATATTATTGTACCAGTGCCATTGCATAGAATAAAACTAATTAAAAGGGGGTTTAATCAGGCTGAGGTATTAGGTAAATATATATCTAATGTTTTAGATATACCACTTAGTGTAAATAATTTGGTTAGAAAAAATAGGACTTCTAGACAGAATAAGCTTGATAAACTAGAAAGACAAAAGAATATTGAAGGAGCGTTTAAAGTAAGAAAAAAAGAATTATTTAAAGATATGTCAATTCTTTTAGTAGATGATATTTTTACAACTGGAGCAACTGTAGATGAATGTAGTAAAATATTATTAAATGCAGGTGCGAAAGAGATTAAAGTGCTTTGCATAGCCACAGGAAGAAATATTTAGTTTTTTTATAGGACTTTAGTCCTATAAAAAACTTTTTTAAAATTTTAGCAGGTATTTTAAGGTAATTGTTGTATAATATAATATATAGAAATATATAGATATGTGAATCTAAAGCTTAGTTTATTACATAAGAGTTTATTAAATTTATTTTATGCAAGTTTTATAATCACATATTTATATATCACTAGTGATGGGGGTGACAATATGGACATTAGAAATTGTGCAAAATGTGGGAAAATATATGCCTATGATGGGCAGAAGCTTTGTCTTAAATGTAGGAGAGAAGAGGAAGTAAAATTTCAGGAGATAAAAAAATATCTTTATGATAATCCAGATGCTGATATAAAGGAAGTATCTGATGCTACAGGTGTTAGTGTGAAAAAAATCATGGATTATTTGAGACAAGGAAGGCTACAACTAAAAGGAGAAAATTCAAAGATTGTATTAGAATGTGAAAATTGCGGAACTCGCATTATAACTGGTAAATTTTGCGATAGATGTGCTGAAGCATTAGAAAACAAGCTTAAAGGAGCTACAGGTCTAAGAAGTACAAAACTTAAAAAGCGAACAGGTGATAAGATGTATATTGCAGATAGATACAGAGATTAAATTTCAAAAATTAAATTAAATAATTCTAAAGTATTACCCCATTTTTACCGATACTAAATATAGAAGAATCGGTGAAATGGGGTGTTTTTATGAAAATTATTAATAACAAAGCTCAAAGAATTGCACAAATCTACAGAAAACAAGAAATAAGTAAGCAAGACAAAAAGACATCAGGAGTAAAAAAGAGAGATGAATTTAAACTTTCAAGTGAAGCTAAAGATTTTCAAGTAGCTATGCAGGCTTTAAGAAATACATCTGATGTTAGAAAAGATAAGATAGCTGAAATAAAAAGACAGGTTGAAGCAGGAACATACGAAATGGATTCTGGCAAAATAGTTGAGAAAATTATCAGTGATCTAAATACTGAAATGAAGGTATAAAACTAGGTGGTGAAATTTGTGAAAAAGTCAATTCAGCAGTTGAAGGAAGTGCTTAGACAAGAAATTGAAGTATACAGCAATATATTGGCACTATCTATTAAAAAAACTGACATTGTTGTAGCAGGTCAAATAAAAGAACTGGATGAAATCACTCAAGAGGAGCAAAATCTAATAATCAAAATTGGAAAGCTTGACGACATTAGAGAGCGTATTATATTAAATATCAAGCAAAATTTTGGGATAGATGAAGAACTTAACATGGCTCAGCTAAGTAGTTATCTCAAACAGGACGATAAGTGTTTTATTGAAAGTCAGAAAAATGAGCTTTCAGATATATTTACTCAGATAAAGGATAGAAACACGTTAAATGCTACGCTAATAAATGACTCTTTAGAATATATAAACTTAAACCTAGAACTTTTTACATCTAACACACTTGACAATACTTATGGAAACAAATCACAACAGGTAAAGACGAAGTCTGCAAGAAGAATGTTTGACACAAAAGCCTAAAAGGAAAGGAAGAAAATTATGCGTTCTACTTTTTCAGGATTATCAGCTGCTATTTCAGGATTATATGCAAATAAGAAGGCGTTGGATACTGTTTCGCACAATATTGCAAATGTCGATAATCCATATTATGT
Source organism: Thermohalobacteraceae bacterium (assembly GCA_030625765.1). Classification (GTDB taxonomy): domain Bacteria; phylum Bacillota; class Clostridia; order Tissierellales; family VENL01; genus DAOUQG01. Next base: position 9,670 of record DAOUQG010000028.1, read on the forward strand.
AAGGCAGCAGGTTATACAAGCAACTGGTAGCTATAGCAATTCATCGATTGATGGCTTTCAGATGGGTACTGGAGTAAATATCCAAGAAATTAGACAGATCAAAGACGAATTTTTAGACATTAAATATAGATCACATGCAGAAGAATCAGGCTATTGGACTACAAGAACTAATGTATTTGAGGAAATTCAAACTATATTTAATGAGCTCTCAGATAATGGACTTCAGAAGGTAATGGATCAGTTTTGGAATAGTTGGGAAGAGCTTACAAAGGCACCTGATAGTCTTACAATCAGAGGTCTATTACACGAGAGAGCAGTTTCATTAGTTGAAACAGTTAATCATTATGCACAGCAGATAGATAATTTACAGGTTAATCTAAATGAAGATATAAAGAATAAAATTCATGAAATAAATGATATTACTAAACAAATTGCAGGTTTAAATAATGACATTGTTAAACTAGAGGCAAGAGGCATTAAAGCAAACGACTATCGAGACACTAGAAGTAGTCTTATTGATAGATTATCTCAATTAGCAAATATAAGCTGCTCAGATGATGCATCTGGAGCAGTTAACATACTATTGGGTGGACAATCTTTAGTAAACAAGTCAGATTATAGAGAAATCTCAGCGGTACAGAATAAAAGTACATTTGTTGATGTTTATTGGAAGGATACTTTAACTGGTGGTTATACTGTAAATGCAAATTCTGAAAAAGTAAATATTCAAAATGGTGAGCTTAAAGGGTTAATAGATGCCAGAGGAGATATAGATACTACAATACTAGATGGAGGAAATGGAACTATAAGTGATCAGATTGATGTAGTTTTTGCTGTAGATTTAACATCTAGTAACTTAGCTGACATTGAAGCCGCTATAAATAGCTATAGAGATGATATGAAAGATAGAGGATTAGATGTTCAGATTAAGCTGATTGGCTTTGATGATAATGTTGAATTTGATAATGGTTTTCTTGATTTAGCTACCTTTGATTCAACTAATTTACTAACTTTAAACTCACAGCCTGATACTGATGAAAGCTTTGCTAATATGATTGCATCTGTAGGATCAATGGCTTTTAGAGATGGTGCACAAAAAAAGCTTGTAGTATTTACTGATGAAAACATTGGTGGAACAGGTGTAAATATTGATGATACTACTTTTGGAAATTATATAACTTCTTTGAACGATGCAAATATATCTACTACGATTGTATCAAACATAACAGATAAGTATGAAGGAGATGCTGGTGAAAAAGGATGGAATGAAATAGCTCACGGAACAGGTGGACAGTTTTTTGATATAGCTGAGCTAACTATAGATATTGATGCACTAGCTAAAGATATTGCACAGGAATCTACTGATTATGCTAGCTTAAATATGGGTGAGACAGGGAACTTTTTAGAGGTTATACCTTCGCTCAGACAAAAGCTAAATACATTTGTAAATACCATAGCAAGAAATATTAACTATATTCATAAGCAAGGTAAAACCTTGTTAGGTGCAGATGGACAGGACTTTTTCGTGGCAAGTAACTCAGCAGTACCTATTCAAGCTGGTAATATTAAATTAAATCCACAATTAAATACATTAAACAATATTGCAGCTTCAATGAATGGTGATAAAGGCGATGGCAGAATAGCTGAGCAAATTGCAGATATCAGATACTCCTATATTTTTGGGAATATGACAGGAGATGATTATTACAAAGACATCATTTCTACTCTAGGAGTAGTTGCAGAAGAGTCCCAAAGGGTCATGGAAAATCAAGGGATACTTATAAGTCAAGTTGATAATAATAGAAAAGCGATAACTAACGTTTCTCTAGACGAAGAAATGGCAAATATGCTCCAATACCAACACTCCTACGTTGCAAATTCAAGAGTGGTTAATGCGATAGATGAAATGATAGAAAATATAGTTAATAAAATGGGCATTACTGGAAGGTAGTAGTTAAATTTCTTATGAACGGAGTGAATAAGTATGAGTGGATGGGTAGGTTTTCGTACAGCTGTATCAGGATTATTAGCAAGTCAAAAATCTTTATATACTGCAAATCATAATGTATCTAATGTAAATACAGAAGGATATTCAAGACAATCAGTATTGCAGCGAACTAGTTCATCACTTTTAATACCTGGAGTAGGGATGCTAGGAACTGGTACAGAGGCATATGATATTATAAGAGTTAGGGATGAATATCTGGATTATAAATATATAAATGAAAACTCTCCACTTGGAGAATTTGAAATAAAAAGAGAAAATCTAGTGGAAATTGAAAGTATATTTAATGAACCATCAGATTCAAGCTTTAGACAATATCTAGATGAGTTTTTTATTTCACTTGAAACACTTAGTACAGAACCATCAAGTTATTCATCTAGAGCATTAGTAAGAGAAAAGGCAGTTGCTTTAACTAATCACTTAAATGAAACAGCACAGAGACTGTATTCAGTACAAAAGGAACTTAATTTTGCAGTCAGAACAAAGGTAAAACAAGTAAATGATTTAGCAGATCAAATAAGAAATTTAAATGATCAAATATATAGATTAGAAATAGATGATAGTAAGGCGAATGATTTAAGAGATAAAAGATTAGTTCTTGTGGATAATTTGTCGAAAATTGTAAATATACAAACAAGTGAAAACGATGGAAAATTTAGAGTATCCATAGGCGGAATAGCACTTGTAAATCATGTTCAGTTAAGTAAGCTGAAAACTAAAATGGTAGATAATCCATACAATCCAGAAGAACAGCTAGCGGAGGTAGAATGGGAAATTGGCAATCAACCTTTAGAGCCTAAAACGGGGGAATTAAAAGGAGTTCTAGATATGAGAGATGGCGATGGAGCCCCCGGTAAATACAGAGGAGTAGCTTTTTATATAGAAAGACTTAATCAGTTTGCAGGAAAAATTGTCGAAAAAATGAATTCAGTTCATTATCAAGGTGAAGGATTAAATAACAGTAACAAGAAATTATTATTTTCCTGGGATGGAGTAGATGCTTCTACATTTAACACACAATTTAACGCTAAATATGGTATTACATTAGACGATATAGATTTTAATGATGAGAATAGTGCAAATTATCTTAATTATAGGGAATTTATTAATAATAATGTAAAAGCAGATAATATAACACTGGCTGGAAGCATATTAAATAACCTTGATAGTATTGCTCATATTGCAGCAGCTTCTACAACCTTAGAGGGTGTAGAAAACAATGAGAATGTACTTAAGCTTATTGAATTAAGAGAAGATAATAGGTTTTTTGACGATACAACTCCACAAGGTACACCTGATGACTTTCTAAAAGCAGTTTTATCAAACTTAGCAGTAGACAGTCAACAAGCAAGAAGGATGACAGAAAATCAGAGCGCTTTATTGGACAATATAGAGATAAAGAGAGAATCAGTTTCAGGAGTATCAGTGGATGAAGAAATGGCAAATATGGTGAAATTTCAACACTCGTACAATGCAGCTGCAAGAATGATAACTACTATAGATGCAATTTATGATGTTACTATTAATAGATTAGGACTAGTTGGAAGGTAGGAGAAATGAAAGGAGTATACTATGCGAATTACTAATAATATGCTTATAACTAATATGATGAGAAATTTAAATTGTAATTATAATAAAATGAATCAAATACAACAACAGATAGCCACAGGCAGGAAGTTTCAATTGCCATCAGACGACCCTATTGGAGTATCAAAAAGCTTAAAGCTACATACAGATGTAGCTATGATTGAGCAACACAAAAGGAACTTAAGTGATGCTAAGTCGTGGCTTATGGTAACAGAAGATTCTATAGCTGAAATAGGGGAAATGCTTCAAAGAGTTAGAGAGCTTACTGTTCAAGCTTCAAATGGCAGTAACACAAATGAAGATTTGATGCAAATATCAGCTGAGGTAAAGCAGCTTAAGGAGCATCTAATTAAGGTAGGAAATACTACATATGGTGGTAGGTATATATTCTCTGGCTATAAAACGGACTGCCCACTTTTTGATGATGATGGGAATTATAAGCTAACAAATTATGAGGTAGTAAGTAGTTTAACTAATCCAGGTTCAGAAGTGTCAAAGGAATTACATTATAATGAAGTAATTAATTATAATGTTGGTGTGTCAGATAATGTTACGATTAATACCATAGGGGTTAAGATTTTTGGGAAGCTCGATGGTTCAGGAGATATGGATATAACTAATTTCAGCTTGTCTACTGTAAATGGGTACGAAGTAGTAGACACTGACGAAGAGGCTATAGGAACAAATGCAGATACTAGCTACCTTACTTCTCTTTTTGATGTTATATCAAATGCCATGGATGTTGATGACAAGGATACCGTAAATGAAAGCATCAGTAGAATTGATGAAGCTATGAAAAATTTACTTTCAGTAAGAGCAGATATTGGTGCTAAAACAAAAAGACTAGAATTAACTGGAGCAAGATTAGATTCACAGCAGGTCAATTTTACAAAGCTGTTATCAGAAAATGAAGATGCTAATATGGCAGAGGTAATAATGGAGCTAAAAAACAATGAAAATGTATATAGAGCATCATTATCAATAGGAGCAAGGATTATACAACCTACATTGATTGATTTTATAAGATAAGGTGGTGTGAGTATGGCTATACAGATTAGCACAACAAAACCACAAATACAATTAAACATTTCAAAGCCTTCAATCAGTTTAAATCAGCCCAAAGGAGATTTGAAAATCAAGCAGGTTAAAGCTGAGCTTAAGATCAAAACAGAAAATGCTAAAATATCAATAGATCAGTATAATTGCTTTGCAGAGGCAGGGCTCAAAAATTATAAGGATTTAATGAAACAATATACACAGTTAGGACGTAGAAAAGCTTTAGAAGGCATAACCAAGATAGTTTCTGAAGGTAATATGATGAGTGATATACGAAAAGGAAATCCTAGTGCTATCCCCCAAATAGCTAAGTGGGCTTCTTGGGGTTCTAAGCGTGATTATAATTTTAGTATGATTCCTTTAAGCAGACCTGATATAACAATTATTAAGGGTGATTTTAAGGTTAACTGGGAATTAGGAGGAGCAGATATAAAATATACTCCTAAAAAAGTACAAGTAGAATTTAATAGAGGAAGAATTAAAGCATATGTAAATCAGAAACCAAGTTTTCAGATGAAATACTTGGATGAAAGAGCTTGACAAATTGAAAAAAATGGCTGCAATGAAAATAATTAGGAGGAAAATGCTATGAAACTGAATACAAGGCATTTTGATGAAATAGATGTTGATATAGAAAAAATCATTATATTTCCAAATGGGTTATTAGGTTTTGAGGATTGCAATAGGTTTATTATATTAAAAGATCCAGAAGAAGACACACCTTTTAATTGGCTTCAGTCTATAGATAATCCAGACTTAGCTTTTGTTATTATGAACCCATTTGTTTTCAAAAAAGATTATGAGTTTAATATTCCTGATTCAGTCGTAAAGGAGCTCAAAATTAGAGATGAAATAGATGTTACTATTTATACTATACTAGTAGTGCCAGAAGATATTAATAAAATGACTGCAAATCTAATTGGTCCTTTAGTGATAAATATTAATGCTAAATTAGGGAAACAAATAATATTAAATGATGATAGATACACAACAAAGCATCTGATACTAAATGAACTCCAAAATTCAAGTCAGGAGGAATAGATTATGCTTATACTGACTAGAAAGAAAAATGAAAGTATAATTATTAGTGATAGTATTGAAGTTACAATAGTTAGTATTGAAGATGGCAAGGTTAAGCTTGGGATTAAAGCTCCGAGAGATATAAACATTCATAGGAAAGAAATTTATGAAGCTATACAGAAGGAAAATAAAGAAGCTGCAAATACAGGGAAAATTGATGTGGACTATTTAAAGAATGTTTTTAATAAAAAATAGTAAGGGAATTATTCGAAAAGCTTTAGAAATATATTATTTATCCGATAATAATTATATAAAAGAGAAAAATTATCGCAAAATATACACATTGATGCTGGAGGTATAGTCATGGATGAAATAGGAAAAGTTTTGACTCAAGTATTAGAGAATCAGGTGAAGATAAAGGAAACAATGAAAAACATGATGCATAATATGAGTAAGTTAAAATCACAATTTGATAAAAAGGAAACTATTAACAGAGAAATGTCACAAATGCTATTAGTTTTAGGTAGTAATGAAAAGCTAGAGCAAAACAAGTTGAAATATAGAAGAGCTAGTAATGAGTTTAACATTATTTTAGGTAAAGCAAACGTTGTTGTACGTAATTTATCTAATGATGTTAAGTGTTTAAGTAAAAATTAGTAATTATTTAGGCTTTATAGCTTGACTACTTGATATATTGTATAATATTTCCATATAAGGATTTAACGATACATTGGATGAATCAAAAGTTATTATTTTGAAAGTATTAAATGATATTTTCTATACCTGTAATAATTAATCAAAAAGAAAAAATTTTATATCATATTAAAAAATGTTGATATTGAAACTAATTACTTTCAAACTTAGAATTTTTTTATGCATTAGATATTAGAAAGAATTAGAATGATGTCAATTTTTTTATTTAAGCTAAGATCATTAGGCACTCACTTCTATAAGTGGGTGTTTCAACTTTCCCTACCTAGGTAGGAGTAGAATCTCCAACCTAAGCATCGATGTTTAGCTTTAGCTATAAGTAGATTACCAAAATCTTTGATTTTGAGTAAGTCACTTAGTTTCTTCATCATAAGTAGATTACCAAAATCTTTGATTTTGAGTAAGTCACTTAGTTTCATCATCAAACGAGTTCACTTCCAGTTTTATTCTATATATGAATTATTATGAAAAATTTCATTAAACAACTAAAAAAAATATATATATTTGTCGATAAAAATAATGAAAAATAAAATAAAGAACTGGCCAGATCAAAAACTTAATTTCCTGTTTCAAGTTTTAAATTTTTAATTTCGTCGCAAAGTGACGATAGGCATGGATGCCAAAGGAATTCAAGGAGGAATGCTTTGTGAGAATTAATCACAACATCTCAGCAATAAATACTTATTCAAGACTGAGTACTGTCAGCAATAGGCAATCAAAAGCATTAGAAAAGCTTTCTTCTGGTATGAGAATCAATAGATCATCAGATGATGCAGCAGGACTTGCAATTTCAGAAAAGATGAGGGCACAAATACGTGGATTAAATCAATCATCTAGAAATATTCAAGATGCGATTTCTTTAGTGCAGACAGCTGAAGGAGGCATGAACGAAGTTCATGAACTACTTCAGCGTGGGAGAGAGCTAGCAGTACAAGCTTCAAATGCAACATATACAACAGAAGATAAAAATAATATTCAAGCAGAAATTGACTCTATACTAAATGAAATTGATAGAATAGCTGAATCAACAGAATTTAATAAAAACAAATTACTTAACGAGGCAGATTTAAATAAAACAGCAGCTCAATCAGTTATTGATGGATTAAAATCAGGCTGGCTTGATCAGGCAGCTAGTTTAATTCAAACTTACTATGGGTTAACAGCATCTACAAGGGATTTGACAGTAAATCTTGTAGAAGGAACAGCAGGGGGAACACTTGCATATGTTAAGACTTCTTGGAGTGTATCAGGAGATGCTGCAACGTTAGCAAACTTAGGTCTTCATATTGAATTAGCGGATTTTGCTCCAAGTACAGGTGAGAATGGAGAAAACACAATGACACAGTCTGGAGGAACATTGTATAATGATCGTATTATAGCTCATGAAATGGTACATGCAATAATGGCTGATGCTATGGGAGACGATTTTTATGATATGCCGACATGGTTTAAGGAAGGAACAGCAGAGTTTATACATGGTGCAGATGATAGACTAGAAGCAGATGTGGCAGCTAATGGTGGAGTACAAAACATTTTAAACAGAGCTGTTGATTTAATAAATGGAGCAGTATGGGCTGGTGACAGCAAGGATTATTCAGCTTCCTACTTAGCAGTTAAGTATATTTCAAGTATTGCAGGTGACGCTAATTTCAAGAATATTATTTCAGCCATAGATGATGATAACAATTTGACAGACAATACAATAGGAGCAATCATTGCAAACACAGTATTTACAGACATAGATGATTTAACAAATGCTCTTAAAAGTGCAGCAGTAGGTGGGGGCATTGATTATTATAATAGCGCTGTAAATATCGACGCAGGAGCAGGTGAAACTGATACAGGCTCAATAGGTGGTAGCGATCATGCTGGTGGAGCATTATCACCAGAGGC
>DAOUQG010000133.1 GCA_030625765.1 Thermohalobacteraceae bacterium
ACATGAGCCAAATGGATTAGCATTATGTTCCTTATATAACTCCATAGTTTTAGCTTGCTGAGTTTGTGGATCATTTTTATATTTTTGCTGAATTTCTTTTATTTTAGGCTGTAATTCCTGCATTTTTTTCATAGACTTTGACTGCTTAATACCAAGTGGCAAAAGAACAAGCTTAAAAACAACTGTAGTTACAATAATTGCCACAGCATAAGCAGAAACATGTGCTGACTCTAATCCTAAATTTGTTACAAAATCAAATATTGCTTTCAGTAAAGCCCCCAACGGCTTTGCAAATATATCAATCATTAACTAACCCCCTCATTATTTTAGCGGATCGTAACCTCCTGGATTAAAAGGATTACATCTTAATATTCTCCATAAGCTTTTTATTCCACCCTTTAATATTCCATATTTCTGTATAGCTTGTATAGAATACTGAGAGCAAGTAGGATAAAACCTACAAGATCTGGACTTTAAGGGCGATACATACTTTTGATACAGCTTTATTAGAATTATTACAATTTTTTTCACAATTATTCACCCAATTTAACTAACCTTGCTAATTTTCCTAAATGCATAATAGCACTTTCTATTTGCTTGTAATTAGCATTCTTAGCATTTACTCTTGATAAAAAAACTATATCATATCCTTTTTTGAATTGAGTAGAATTTAATCTATAACTTTCTTTCATTCTTCTTTTTACCTTATTTCTAACAACAGCTTTTCCTAACTTTTTAGTAACAGAAAAACCTACTCTATTAAACTTTATATTATTTTCTAAAAAAAACATCACCAAATATCTATTCGCAAATGATTTTCCATTATCATATACTTTTCTGAAATCGCTATTGTTTCTTAAGCTTTCGTCTTTGTTCATAAACTATAGCTCCTTAAAAACATCCAAAATTGCACAAAAAGGCCACTCTAAGCGGCCTTATGCTGACAATTTTGTTCTGCCCTTTTGTCTACGTTTCTTTAATATGTTTCTTCCAGACTTAGTTTTCATTCTTTTTCTAAAACCATGTTCCTTGCTTCTTTGTCTTTTTTTAGGCTGGTAAGTTCTTTTCATTTCAAATACACCCCCTTAAATACCTCTCAATGTCATTACATATATAACAAAATGTATAAATGTCTTATCAATTAGCCTACACAAAAATAGACACTACTATAGATTATAGTCATATCAACTGTTTATGTCAAGAATTTATATTAGATAATTATGTTGATAATATTTTCAACATAATGTTAAACTTGGGGATATTATAATGTAGTTGTTGATAATTTCATTTATTTTTGGTAATATATAAAGTAATATGTGGATTATTTATAAACAAGCTTAATTTTATACACATTCTGTGGATAAAATTGTGTATAACTTTTTTATTTTGTTTCTATTTTTTCTTTATATATTGTATTTAACAAAATCTTTTTCCACAATACACAAAAAATACCTTTGTTAATAACCACAATAAAAAAGAGATTTTTTATATAATAATAGAATACTTTAACATTTTATCCACAATTCATATGCTATCCTTGTTAATAAATATTATACATTACTACAACTTTTTTACTCTTTTTTTTTGTGTACAACTTTGTTGATAACATAATTATAAAAAAATTTGTCTTCCTTATAGTTATAATTATTTCATAAAATGACTATAATCTTGGATGATAGGAGGGTGTGATATGAGCATACATTTAGAAGACCTTTGGAATAATTCTTTAAATCTCATAAAAACTGAACTTACTGAAGTAAGCTTTAACACATGGTTAAAAACTATTAATCCTGTATCTATTAATGATGACTTAATTATTTTAGGTGCTCCAAATGAATTTACTAAAGGAATATTAGAAGCAAGGTATATGACTTTAATAAAAAATGCAATTAAACAAATATCTGGTAAAAATTATGATATTAGATTTACTATACCAGGTGAAGAAGTAACTAAGAATTTAGGACAACCATTAAACAATAAATCAGACATTAATGAAAATGGATCATTACATTCACAGTTAAATCCTAAATATACCTTTAATACGTTTGTAATAGGAAATAGTAACAGATTTGCACATGCAGCATCTTTAGCTGTTGCTGAAGCACCAGCTAAAGCATATAACCCACTATTTATATATGGGGGTGTAGGTTTAGGAAAAACTCACTTAATGCATGCAATAGGACATTACATACTTAATCAAAATCCTAATTCAAAGGTAGTATATGTTTCATCAGAAAAATTTACTAACGAATTAATTAATTCAATAAGAGATGATAAAAATATACAATTTAGAAACAAGTATAGAAATGTAGATGTGCTATTAGTAGATGATATTCAATTCATCGCTGGAAAAGAAAGAACTCAAGAGGAATTTTTTCATACATTCAATGCTCTTCATGAAGCAAATAAACAAATTATTATCTCAAGTGATAGACCTCCAAAAGAAATCCCTACATTAGAAGATAGACTTAGATCAAGATTTGAATGGGGCTTAATAGCTGATATACAAGCACCAGATTTAGAAACAAGAATTGCAATACTAAGAAAAAAAGCTAATGTTGAAAATATCCAAGTGCCAAATGATGTAACTCAGTACATTGCAACTAAAATTCAATCAAATATCAGAGAATTAGAAGGTGCATTAATTCGTATTGTTGCATATTCATCACTTACAAATAAAGAAATTACGGTAGAATTAGCTGCTGAAGCACTTAAAGATATAATTTCAGAAAACAAACCTGTTGAAATTAACGTTAAGCTAATAAAAGAAGTTATCTCAGATAAATTTAACATAAAGATTGAAAACCTTATTTCTAAAAAAAGAACTAGGTCTATTTCATATCCAAGGCAAATAGCAATGTACATTTGTAGAGAATTAACAGATTTATCACTCCCTAAAATAGGTGATGAGTTTGGAGGAAGAGATCACACTACTGTTATACATGCTTACGATAAAATTTCAAATGATATAAAAAACAACTCAGAATTTAGACTAAAAATTAATAGTATTATAGATGAAATTAAAGGAAAGTAACTAACATAATACCTGTTAATAACTTGTTAGTTATTTTAAACTGAAAAAACTAATCACATTAAAGCTTTCACATGTGGATATATTTTGATATTTAATATACATTTTATTAACATGCAATAACTGTATAAATAAATATTTGTTCCACTTATCCACATACTAACAGCCCCTACTACTATTACTACTAATTTTATTTAATATTTATAGTTATTAAACAATAAGGAGGTTATCCACAATTGAAACTAAAAGTTAATCAAAAAGATTTATCTCAAAGTATAAATATTGTTCAAAAAGGAATTTCCTCTAAAACTACTTTCCCAATTCTAAATGGTATACTTATAGAAACTAAAAATAATAAATTAAACCTTACAGGTACAGATTTAGAGATTGGAATTGAAACAAATATTGATAGTGATATTTTTGAAGAAGGTAGTGTAGTTATTATTTCAAAAATTTTTGGTGATCTAGTTAGAAAATTACCAAATCTACCAGTTGAAATTGAAGTAAAAGAAGATAACAATATGCATATTAATTGTGGAAATTCTAAGTTTAAAATAATAGGTCAATCTTCCATTGAATATCCAGAATTACCTAAAATATTAGATGAAATATCATTTAATATACCAAAGGATCTATTAAAAACTATGATAAAACAAACAATATTTGCAACTGCACAAAATGAAACTAGACCAATATTAACTGGAGCGCTTTTAGAAGTAAAAAACAATCAAGTTTCTTTTGTTGCTTTAGATGGTTACAGACTTGCATTAAAAAAGATACCAATAGAATGTCAAAACGAGATAAAAGTAGTAATACCAGGAAAAACTTTAAACGAATTAAGTAAAATTTTAGATGATAGTGATTCAAATATTACTATAAAATTCACATCAAGCCATATTTTATTTGACTTAGGAAATACATCAATAATATCTAGGCTGATAGAAGGTCAGTTTTTAAATTATAATGATATAATTAGAGATGAGTATAAATCTAAAATAAAAGTAAAAACTAGATATATTCAACAGAGTATTGAAAGAGCTTCTTTGTTAGCTAGAGAAGGAGTCAATAATATGGTTGTATTAGATATTTCTGATGAAAAACTTGTTATAACTTCAAATTCTGAAATTGGAAATATTCATGAAGAAATACCAATAGAACTAGAAGGAAATGATCTAAAAATAGCTTTTAATTCTAAATATATTTTAGATGGACTTAAAGTAATAGATAGTGAAGAAATAGAAATCAAATTTGTAAGTAATGTAAGTCCTTGTATTATGAAACCTATTGGTGATGAAACTTATACGTATTTAGTTGTACCAGTTAGATTAGCTAGTAATGATTAAAATTTTTTAAGGCACCTTTGCAAGGTGTCTTTACTTTACAGGTAAAGAAGGAGATGAAAATAATGGCTAAGACAATCAATATAGATACAGAATATATTAAATTAGATCAATTACTAAAATATATTGGAATTGCAGGAACTGGTGGACAATGTAAAATGCTTATCAAGGATGGTCAAATAAAAGTAAATAATGAAATTTGTTTACAGAGAGGGAAAAAAATTACTAATAATGATAAAATAGAAATTGAAGGACATGGAGTTTATACTATTTTGAGTAAAAACTCTTAATGAATATATATTAAGTTTAACTGTATGAATTAGGTACAAGTATCTTATTTAAGATTTATAAATATATATATTTTTTTAGAAACATAAAACATACGCATATAATTAATATTTTATTTGTTGATAAAAGGTGTATAATAGTCTATAGTATAGAAATGTAGATTATTAATTCAAATAAGTTGATTTTAAGAACTTATAAGGAGTGCTATATGTGCATGTAAAAAGCATCAAGTTAATAAACTTTAGAAATTATAATAAACTAGATATTTTATTAAATAATAAGCTTAATATATTTTTAGGCAATAATGCACAAGGTAAGACTAATTTATTAGAATCTATATACATGTGTTCAACAGGAAAATCTTTTAGAACAAACAAAGATAAAGAATTAATAAATCTAAGAAAAGATAAGGCTTACATAAGTATAGATGTAATAAAAGAAGATTTTGATAAACAAATTGAAATAAAATTAGAAAAAAATAAAAGTAAAAAAGCTAGAATAAACAGGGTAGAAATAGATAAAATTTCAGATTTATATGATGTATTTAATGTTGTTATTTTTTCACCAGAAGATTTGAAACTAGTAAAAGAAGGACCAAATGAAAGAAGGGTTTTTTTAGATAATGAGATTTCTCAAATAAGTCCAAAATATAGATATAATGTTAACAGATATAATAAAATTTTAAATCAAAGAAATAATTTATTAAAAATAATCCAATATGAAAAAAACAAAAAGAAATTATTGGATGTATGGGATGTTCAGTTATGTTCTATTGGTGCAGAAATTTTGCTAAAAAGATTAAACTTTATAGAGCAAATTTCAAGAATATCAAAAGAAATTCATAGAAAAATCACTGGTAATGTTGAAGATATTGACATTAATTATATTTCTTCGTTTGATATAGAGAAATGTAGTCAAAATGAAATTGAATGTAGATTTATTAATACTTTAAAAAATGGTGTAGATAGTGACATAGAAAGAGGAATAACTAGATTTGGTCCACAAAGAGATGATTTGAAAATAATAGTAAACGGAATGGATATTAGAGCATTCGGGTCACAAGGACAGCAAAGAACAGCAGCATTATCATTGAAATTAGCAGAAATAGAACTAATAAAACAGGAAAAAGGGGAGTATCCTGTTTTATTATTAGATGATGTGTTATCAGAATTAGATGAGAAAAGAAAAAAGTTTTTAATATCTACTTTTGATGATATACAAACTATAATAACATCAGCTGACAAAATAGATATTAGGGATTTCAATAATATTAATAAAAGTGTATACCATATAAAAGAAGGAAATGTACTAAAAAATACCTTTTAACCACTTTGAATAGATGATTAATGAAATCAGTAATAAATTTTGTAAAGGAGGACGGTAAATGTTTTTACATCTTGGAAAAGATATTGTTATACCAATAAAAGATATTATTGCAATAATTGATGCAAATACAGCTTTTAAATCAGCTGATACAAAAGAGTTTTTTCAAATAGCTAAAGAAGAAGGTTTTATTCATAATATTGTAGATGAAGGAATTAAATCTTATATTATAACTGAAAAAGTAGAAAAAGATAAATCAAATTTATCAGATATAAGAACAAGCATAATATATTCATCTAATATATCTTCAACTACATTAGCTAAAAGGGCTAAAATATATAATAATTTATAGATTGGAGGACACTAGATGACTGAGAATCAGAATAATAGAAATTATGGAGCTGAACAAATTCAAGTTTTAGAGGGGTTAGAGCCTGTTAGAAAAAGACCAGGTATGTATATTGGAAGTACTGGTCTTAGAGGGCTACATCAATTAGTTTATGAAATCGTAGATAATAGTATTGATGAAGCTTTAGCAGGAGTTTGTGATACAATAACTGTTATAATTAATAATGACAATACAGTGTCAATTACAGATAATGGTAGTGGGATTCCTGTTGAAATCCATCCGAAAACTGGAAAATCTACAGTTGAAACAGTTTTAACAGTGTTGCATGCGGGAGGAAAATTTGATAATGGAGCATACAAGGTTTCAGGAGGATTGCATGGAGTAGGTGTATCAGTAGTAAATGCACTTTCAGAATGGTTAGAGGTTAAAGTCAACAGAAATGGTAAAATATATCAACAAAAATATAAAAGAGGTATACCTCAAACACCATTAGAAGTAATTGGTGAAACAAATGAAACAGGTACTATTGTAACATTTAAACCAGACTCTTTGATTTTTGAAGATATTAATTTTAAATATGATACGTTAGAGCATAGATTAAGAGAGTTAGCTTTTCTTAATAAAAAGGTCAGAATATTATTTGAAGACAAAAGAGTCGATAAGACAAAAGAATTTTATTATGAAGGCGGTATAAAAGCATTTGTTGAACATTTAAATAAAAACAAAACTCCTATTCATCAAAATATATTATATTTTGAAGGAGAAAAAGATAACTGTGTAGTTGAATTAGCTATGCAATATACTGATGCATATAGTGAGAATATATTTAGTTTTGCAAATAATATTAACACACATGAGGGTGGTACTCATTTAAGTGGTTTAAAAAGTGCTTTAACAAGAGTTATTAATGATTATGCGAAGAAAAGCAATATATTAAAGGAAAAAGATGAAAATTTATCTGGAGAAGATATAAGAGAAGGTATAACTTCAATATTATCTGTAAAGCTACCAGAACCACAATTTGAAGGTCAGACCAAGACAAAGCTTGGAAATAGTGAAATGAGAGGAATTGTGGAAAGCTTAGTTTCAGAAATAATAGGTGGATTTCTAGAAGAAAATCCTAAAGATGCAAAAGTAATAGTAGATAAAGCTATAAAGTCAGCTAGGGCTAGAGAAGCTGCAAGAAAAGCCAGAGAATTAACTAGACGGAAAAATGTATTAGAAAGTTCATCATTACCAGGTAAATTAGCAGATTGCTCTGAAAAAGATGCAGCTTTGTGTGAAGTATTTATTGTTGAGGGTGACTCAGCCGGTGGTTCAGCAAAACAGGGAAGGGATAGGAAGATACAAGCAATTTTACCTCTTAGAGGTAAAATTATGAATGTAGAAAAGGCAAGACTTGATAAAATATTAAACTTTGCAGAGATTAAAGCAATGATTACTGCCTTTGGTTGCGGAATAGGAGAAGATTTTGATTTAGATAGATTAAGATATGGCAAAATTGTAATAATGACTGACGCAGACGTTGATGGTGCTCATATTAGAACATTATTATTAACTTTCTTTTATAGATATATGAGACCTTTAGTAGAAGGAGGACATATTTATATAGCTCAACCTCCATTATATAAAGTTAAGAAAGGTAAGGCAGAATATTATGCTTATAATGATAAAGAAATGCAAAATATTCTTAAAGAAATTGGAGAAACTGGATACTCCATTCAAAGGTACAAGGGACTTGGAGAGATGAACCCTGAACAGCTATGGGATACAACAATGGATCCAGAAAAACGTGTGATACTCCAAGTAAGTGTGGATGATGCAGTAGCAGCTGATGAAATATTTACAACACTTATGGGAGATAAGGTTAAACCTAGAAGAGAATTTATTGAAGAAAATGCAAAGTATGCTGAAAATATAGATA
>DAOUQG010000079.1 GCA_030625765.1 Thermohalobacteraceae bacterium
AAGTGGGGGTATTAGAATTGTAAGCTATCGGATAGATATTGTGAGTATTTATATTATTTGATTACAGCTTAATAATAATACTAATTAGAATAGATAATCTAAACAAAAAATCTGTACAACTTATTGTACAGATTTTTAAAATTATTTTTCAAGAATTATTTTTTCCATCTTCTCCTAACATAAATATGATGTCATGAGTAGAATTAATAGTTTCCTGCATTTTATCCTTTAGCTGGGAAAACTTATGAGATAAACTCTCATCTTTCGATTTTCCATTATTATTTGATGTAAGCAGCATTTCAATACTTGTCATGCTCTCAAGGTTATTTAAGTTATTTTTTTCAATCAATTTTATCTGCTGAGTAATGTTTTCTAAAGTTTTTTTATCTTGCAATCATTCCACCTCTTACTTTTTATTTTATATTATTATTAGCTTTTAAAGATTAAATATGCATAATATCTTCAAAGTCATAATAATTCAAGGATAGAATAATATAGGGACAATAAGGCAGGTTCCATGTCCCAATAATGTTTTATGACAAAGAACCTGTCCCATCGTCCCTCTTATAAATTAAATAAATTATTTCTGTTTTAACATTGCATGCTGTAAAAAGAAAAATATTCCTAAGTAGATAAAGATATCTCCAATACTCAATATCTTAGGAAAAGGATAGTGTTTGAAAGCAGGAATAATATCTCCTAATAATACTAATCTGGTATTTTCTGTGATTAATGTATGTGTAATTATTGCCTGTTTTTTAAGCATAGTTAAATTTTCTTCCATACCTAAAAGACTTAATACTTCGCCAGATACAGGCATCTGACCTCCATTTGATATTATCACAATATAATTGAGCAGAGTCCCTAGAAATACTAGGATCATTGATTTTTTGCTAAAGTTAAATATCAATCCGATAAAAATTAATGCATACGATATACTGTGAATATATATAAAGTATTTGTCTACAAAACTGCTTAGAGTTCCTACATCTTTTATATGTAAATATACAGAAAGAAATTCTAAACCAAAACCAATAATAAACAAATACCATTTTTTAATCACAATATTCCCAATATTTTTGATTTTTCCTCCTCTAATCTTTCCAACAACTATAGATGAAGCCATAGACTCAATGAACATTTGCTAGCTTCTCCCCTTCTATTTCATTTCTTATTAATTGTACAAAAACCTTAGATAGCTTAGGATGCAACTGTTTACCAGCACTGTTTTCAATTTCACTTAATGCTATCTCTATAGGTAATGCATTTCTATATGGTCTATCTGAAGTCATTGCATCAAAAACATCTGCTATTGACAAAATCAAAGCTTCAATTGGAATGTCTTCACCCATAATTCCCTCAGGATATCCCTTCCCATCATATCTTTCATGATGATATTTAATAATATTTATGACATCCTTTAAAAAGTCAACGTCCTTTAAAATTTCAACTCCTATTAGTGGATGTTTTTGTATTAATTTATATTCATCCTCAGTAAGTTTATCAGGTTTTTTAAGTATATTGTCATCAATTCCAATCTTTCCAATATCATGTAATAATGCGGCTGTTTTCACATTTTCAATTTGCTTCTCAGTTAAATCAATAGCTTTTGCTAGCTTTAATGCATATTCTTGAACTCTTAGTGTATGTCCCTGTGTGTATGAATCTTTTGCCTCTATTGTTTTTGTTAAAACTTGTATACTCTCCATGTAAACATGTCTCAGATCCAAATACATTTTGAAGGAATATCTAGCTAATAACAAGGGTCCGAAAAACAATAGAACTGCTCCAAATCCGTACCCTAAATATGATAATGCTATTATTATACCTAAAGCAGCGACAGCTAATGAACTTGGAAACATTATTTTCAAATAATTCATCCACATTTTAAAAAAACTTTTGTTAAGAATAAATGAGAACAGTCTTGATACAATTAATGTGTTTAAAAACATGTACACAACAAGTGTGGAAAAAATAGCTATAAAAGATATGCCTTGTTTTTCTGGAGATGAATAATTATATATATATTTATATATCATCCCCGATATCCCTGCAACTATAATACTTTGTGCAACATTAAATATAGTTTTATAAAAAGGTACATTAAATAAATGAATAAATTTATTGTCAGATGTTTTTACAATTCTAAAAATAAAACTAGTAGCAGTTACTATAGATGCTAATAATGGCCCTCCAGTTATAAGAGATGCTAGTCCTATTGCAAATCCTACAGATATTCCCGCTCCACTTGGTAATTCAATAAGTAAGGACTCCGCTATAATAGCTAATATACTCCAAAAAACTAATACGTTAATGCTAGGTATACTATGTATATTTAATAGATAGATTAAAACTAATGCAGCTATAATACAAATCATTGCAATATATGTTTTTATTTTGATAGATAATTTGGGCATTAGAATCCTCCTTATTTTAAAAATCAGGTCGGCGGATAAAATCTTAGTTATTACTTATTAATTACTACTTACACCCATGATAAATGAGCTCCACTAGCTAAAACTAGTGTAATAAGACTTAATAAAACTAATAATGCTTTTTTCATGAATATAGCCTCCTTTATTATTGGACTTTTGCTGATTCGCTAGTACAGCAAGCTATATTCGCTTCGCTTAAATATAAAAAATGCAAAAATGCCGACCTAATTTTCATTGTAGTATTTCATTATTTTTCTATTTATCCCATCAAGTGTAGACTTGACAATCGCTTCCTTTTTGTCCCTATTAACAGAAGCACATCCAGTGAAAAATTGCTCTTCATACTCGTTTATATAAATAATAGCAGTCACTACAACATCTCTATGAGCAATATTTACAGTTTTTAAATCTTCAATAATAAACATATCTTCAATCCCTAGAAAGTTCTCCACTGCCTTTAATGTAGCAGTTGCTATCATTTTTTCAGAATTATGCTTAGTTTGAATACCTGAAGCCTGTCCTTCGTAATGCTTCCCTTCCTTTTCCAAAGTTACCTTAATAATAGCCTTACTTTCAGACAACGAGTATTGAATAGAAGATAGCTTGAGTCTAAAATCTATATCTTCTGACATATTTTCATCTATTTGTGCTACTGATATTTTTTTATAGTCTATATTTAGTCCGAATTTTGAAATCAAAATAGATTGAATATCTCTAGATATTTGTTTTGGACCTCTTTTTACATTTGAAAGTACATGTATTTCTTGTATATTGTTTTGATCGTCAATAACAATTTTACAGGAAATCACTGATGATATTTGATTAATTAATTGTTCCATTTCTTTAATATTCATTTTTATCACCTGCATTCTAAAATATTTACTTATAGTTATGCATTTATAAAACCAAATAGACTTAATAAAATATTCTTTCATTAATTAATTGTACACAATTTAATCTGTTATGTTGAAGCTGTATCTACCATTAATATATATTCTACTTTCTAATCTAATCTCCTTTTATTTTTTTGCCTTTTTTAAATGTTCTTGTTATTATTTGTTGCTTTTTATGCCCTCAAAAATATACTGTGAAAATTATCCTGAATATTTTAGAAATAACTGTAACTTTTTGATGGCAAAATTAGAATATAGTGTAAAAAGATATAAGGAAGCTGCAATTGTAATGAACAAAAGACCTGCTATACTTACTATTGCTTACCCTTGTAGAAAAAGTATAGAAACAACTCCTTCACTTCCTTTTAGTAGGATGTGAAGGAGCTGCTTTCGTGCTTCTAGTTATATCAATGTTTGCAATAGGAAGATTTAAGTTATACTTTATCGAGAAAATACGTAAAGCGAATGTTATAAAAAAACAAATATAAAGTGAAGCTATTTCAGAAACATATCCATATGAACAATACATAGCAAAAGCTCCCACAATAGATGCTGAAGCATAAATTTCTTTTTTCAATATCAATGGAATATCTCTAACAAACACATCCCTTAATACTCCTCCACCTACACCAGTTATTAATCCCATGCAAATTACACTAAATAAATTATTCATATTGTAATTTATTGCTGTTTTTGCCCCTAATGCTGTAAATGCTCCTAATCCTATAGCATCAAGAATCAAAATTATATTTAAAATAACTTTATTAGTTGAAGCAAGAGGTAATCTCATAAATATAGGATATAGGAATAAAACAAATATTGCTGTAACTATACTAAATACAAAATACTTAGGTTCCCTAAAAAGCATTGGAGGAAAATTGCCAATAAAAATATCTCTAGATAACCCTCCACAGGATGCAGTAGCAATAGATAAAGTGATTATCCCAAATAAATCTAACCTCTTACGCATACCTACTAAAGCACCTGATATTGCGAATGCTATAGTTCCTATAATATCAAAGACATTTAACCAAAACATACTATTCACTCCTTTACTCATCTTATTTCTGTCAAGTTGAATTACAATAATACCATTAAAACTACTTGTTAATTCAATAATTTACATTTATAATTAGTTAAACACAAAAGGACAGGGAATAAAAAGCATAGCAAGGCTACTGCTTTTTATTCCCTGTCCTTTTATCTGAAAGTTTCCTTATATTTACCTTAGCAATTATAAGTTGCTTCGTCGATTCCCCACTTAAGGGGTTTCTCCAGGGGTGTGTCTGATTATTGTTTATGACCTGAGAGCTTCGAAACAAACCTAAAGCTTAGTATGTTTCTTTCTCCTACGGTTATCCATAAGGATATCTTCAATAATCTTCATTCACAAATATTGTTATTTACTTTTACATTTTACGCACTTAATGCAAAGTAGTCAAGTAAAATTTTATAGAATTATGTAAAAATTTCAAACCTACTTCTTATCAGCCTTTTGATATGTGCTTTATTGTCAAAAAAAATTGTTATCTGATTATGAAAGCGAGGGTATAGTATGCTAATTTCTTAGTGGAAACAGTAGAAACCAGTCCTTCGCTTTGTTCTTATTAACAATTGTACTCAGCCCACTCTTCCATTAGCTGATTTAATTTTTCTTCTAATTTTTCCTTTTCATTATATATCTCTGATAATTTCTCATGGTCACAGGCATTCTTTTCCATCTCAATATTCTTATTGTTTATTAGCTCTTCTATATTTTCAATTTCTTGTTCAAGCTTTTCAATAGCTTTTGCTTGTGCCTTATTATTATCTGTAGATTTCTTAGAAATGTCTTTCCTTACTTTATTCTTTTTTTCTTTTTTACTTTGTTCTAGCTTTTCATTTTTTAATAGTTCCTCTTCTTTTTTTCTTCTATAATAATCATAATTTCCAGAGTAGCTAACTAGTTTTCTATTCTTAATTTCTGTTACTCTTTCTGCAATCTTGTTAATAAAATACCTATCATGAGAGATAAATAATATTGTTCCTTTAAATTCACTCAAAGACTCCTCCAGCATTTCTCTAGAATCAATATCCAAGTGATTTGTAGGCTCATCTAATATTAAAAGATTTATGTCCTGATACATAAGCTGACATAGCTTCAATCTACTTTTTTCTCCTCCTGATAACGTAGATACCTTTTTATAAACATCTTCACTATAAAACAAAAATCTTGCTAATATTCCTCTAGCTTCTCCTATTGGTATATTAAATTTCTCTCTAAAAGCTTCTAGTACAGTTTGTTCTTGATTTTCAAAATGTATGTTCTGATCTAGGTATCCTATCTTTACCCTAGACCCAATCTTAACATTTCCTTCATCAGCCTCATACTCATTTAAAAGAATTTTTAATAGAGTTGACTTGCCGCATCCATTCTTCCCTAATATTACAACCTTTTCACCATATTTTACATGAAGATCTAAGTCCTCTAGTATTAAATTATCTCCAAAAGCTTTTTTAAGTCTCTCTACGTTTATTACTTCTTTTCCCGACCTGTCTTGAATATTGAAATCAAGCTGTATCTTTTTTCTTTCCATAATTGGCTTATCTACTTTATCCATTTTATCAATTCTCTTTTGCATACTTCTTGCTTTAACAAACATATCCTCATTATCTGCTCTAGTTCCCCAATCTCTAAATCTTTTTATTGCATCTTCCATTGCCTTAATCTTTTTCTGTTGATTTTGATATAACTTAAACTGTTCATCAAGTCGTCTCTTCTTTTCAGCAACATAATATGTGTAATTTCCTAGATATATACTTGTTGCCTTGTCTTCAACCTCTACTATTTTAGTAACAACCTTATCAAGAAAATACCTATCATGAGATATTATTAAGGATGTTCCTTTATATTCATTTAAAAACTCCTCAAGCCATTCAACTGAATCTATATCTAAATGGTTTGATGGCTCATCCAGTAGTAAAATATCAGGATTTTGCAATAAGATTTTCCCTAAGATTACTGTCGTCTTTTCGCCTCCACTTAAGTTATTAAATGCTCTATTTTTAAATTCCTCTGATATTTTCAACCCAGTACATATTTTGCTGATTCTTTCTTCAATTTCATATCCACCCATATGCTCAAACATATTTTGCAGTTTACCATACTTATTCATAATACTATCCAGTTTTTCTGCATCTGTGCAGGACATCTGATTTTCTAGTTCTCTCATCTGCTCTTTTATCTCATATTGCTTCTCAAAGGCAAGATTAAGTACATCATTTACTTTATAATGGTCAGGATAATCTGGTATTTGGTCTAGATATCCAACACTTGCTCCTTTTCTGATGGATAATACCCCTCCATTATAATCTTCAATTCCAGCTATAATTTTAAATATTGTTGTTTTCCCTGTTCCATTTCTGCCTACTATTGCAATTTTTTCTCCTGTTTTTGCCTCAAAAGTAATGTCTTCGAGTACCTTATTAGCTCCGTAAAACTTTCCTACATTATTTAGTGATAACTCAATCATGATACAACTCTCCTTTCAAAAATCAAAGTCTAGGCAAATAAATCTTTACCTAGACTTTAATCCTCAAGGAACAAGGTGACAGATTTTTTGTCCCCAACAGTTCAAAATATTTGAATCGAGATAATCATCATGTCTCTTTTTTCAATATTCTTCGCAATTATAAAAGCCTAGGCAAGTAATCTTCACCTAGGCTATAATGACTAATAGCATAAATTGTGTAAAGATGCTTTACTTGCTTCTAGTTAACATAATATTTGATTTTAGACACACTGCTCCCTTGTATATTAAGAAATTTCCTGTCTTAGCTGAATGTGAAGCTGGTTGTCTATCTAAAATAACGTTAACTAAAAGTTGATTTTTCACCTTTACACCTCCTTATACAAATTTATTCTATTATAACATAGATATATTAGTTTTGGCAATAATTTGAACTTGAATGACTAGAAAAGAGGACAGATACCCTGTCCCCTCTTGTTTGTGAGTTGTCCCAGAAGCAATGGGACGGAGTTTCTGCTTCATTGACTAAGCACAGAAACCATCCCATCACTTCATTTTCACTTTCATATTAACCAACATGTTTTCACATGCTCAAACACAAAATGTTATGAAAGCAACGTCACTTGGATTTAGATGATTACCCGATTCACGAATCATATACAGCACTTATTTCCTTGAATTCAATCATAATAAGTGCTGTATATCTGAGTAGGGAAGGTAATCATCTAAATCCTTAGCACCACACTAAATCAATTTCTTCCAGATTAAATAAATAAGTTTACATTTGACTCTTCTGCTGCGCCTAGATATGCAGCAACACCACCATATTCAACTCCATCTATTAGTTCATCTTTTGTTATACCCATAACATCCATACTCATTGTACATGCAATCAATTTCACGCCAGATTTTTTTGCCATCTGAATAAGCTCTTCTATAGAGTTTACGTTTTTATCTCTCATAACCTTTCTTATCATCTTAGAGCCCATTCCTGCCATATTCATGTTGGAAAGTTTAAGCTTTTTACTTCCTCTTGGCATCATCATACCGAACATTTTATCCATTAATCCTTTTTCTACATTTACTTTTTCATGTTTTCTTAGAATATTTAGACCCCAGAATGTAAAGAACATTGTCACTTTTTTACCCATTGCAGCTGCTCCATTAGCTATTATAAACGATGCAATTGCTTTATCTAAGTCTCCACTGAATACAACTAACGTTTTATCATCATTTTTCTGTGCTAGAACTGCATTATTAACAGTGTTATTTACTCTCGATTCACCCTTTCTAATAAACGCAGCAAACTCTTTTTCTCTTTTCTCTGTTTTTAAAAGAGCATTTCCTGTTCTCTTACACCAAGCCTTTATATCATAAACAAAACCAGGGTCTGTTGCAGTGACTTCTAAAATATCACCCTCATTAATGGTTTTCATTCTTTCAAACACCTGCATTATTGGACCTGGACATTGCAATCCACAAGCATTTAGTTTTACAGTTTCACCTTCTATATTGTTAATATTCATCTCAGGTTCACCATCCTCACTATATGTTGTATCTGGATCACAGCTTACGCCACCACATTTTGAAGTGTCATCATCCTGGCAGAAGATACAGCTATATGTTGTATATCCACCAGAGAAGTTTTTAACATTTTTAAACCCATTTTGCATTAGAATCCTTGTGGCTATATATGCTCTTAGTCCTATTGCACAATAAGGTATAATAAGTTTGTCTTTATCCAACTCACCTAATCTATCTCTTAGCTCATCTACTGGTATGTTTACTGAACCTTCGATGTATCCTAACTCTCTTTCTATTGGTTCTCTTACATCTAGAATAATGGCATTTTCTTTATCTATCTCATCAAGTTGATTCCATAGTATTACATCCATATCTCCATTTAAAATATTTTCAGCTGTAAAACCAGCCATATTTACTGGATCCTTTGCTGATGAAAATGGTGGAGCATAGGCAAGCTCTAATTCTTTTAGATCGTTGACTGTTCCTCCAAATCTTATAGAGGCTGCAATAACGTCTATTCTCTTATCTACACCATTGTATCCTACAATCTGTGCACCAAGTACTTTACCTTCAGGTGTAAATATTAATTTTATCGTCATTGGTATTGCACCAGGATAATAACCTGCATGAGATTTTGAATGAATTATAGTAACTCTATAGTCATCCCCAGATTTCTTTCCATTTCTTTTCAATGTTTTCTCATTGTGTCCTGTGTTAGCTACAGTTAAGTCAAATACCTTAGCTATTGAAGTACCTTGTGTTCCTTTGTATATTTCATTCTTCCCTGAGATGTTGTTTGCGGCTATTCTACCTTGCTTATTTGCTGGACCTGCAAGTGGTATCATAGTTTTATCTTTATTTATAAAGTCCACTACCTCTATTGCATCACCAATTGCATATATGTTCTCATCGCTAGTTCTTAAATAGTCATCTACTACAATTCCACCTCTTTTGTTAGTTTCCAAGCCACAGTCCTTTGCTAACTCACCATTTGGTCTCACTCCAATTGCTAATAACACAATATCTGCTTCGACAGTTTTGCCACTTTGAAGGGTGATCGTTGTAACTTTTTCTTTTTCATTGTATTCAAAGCTTTTAACTCCATCTTTTAGATATAGATTTACTTCCTTTGATTTTATATGCTTGTGAATTATTTGTGACATTTCAAAATCAACTGGAGCCATTACTTGATCTGCCATTTCAATGATTGATACATCTAGTCCTCTGTCATGTAGATTTTCTGCCATTTCAATTCCTATAAAGCCCCCACCAATAACAGCAGCTCTCTTAGGTTTATCATTATCTACGAAGGATTTGATAGTATCTGTGTCTGGGATATTCCATAATGTGAATATATTTGGACTGTCTATGCCAGGTATGGGTGGTCTAAGTGGGCTTGAGCCTGGCGAAAGAACTAACACATCGTATGATTCTCTGTACACCTTCCCGTTATTTAAGTCCTTAACTTCAACTTCTTTTTTATCTCTGTGTATTTTTACTACCTCATTTTTTACTCTTATATCAATATTAAATCTAGCGTTCATTGCTTCTGGTGTTTGAACAAGCAAAGCATCTCTTTCTTTTATTGTCTCACCAATGTAGTAAGGAAGTCCACAGTTAGCAAATGAAATGTACTCTCCTCTTTCAAACATAATAATTTCAGCATTCTCATCAATTCTTCTAAGTCTCGCAGCTGTACTAGCTCCTCCTGCTACTCCCCCAACAATTAAAACTTTTTTACTCATTTTATTTCCTCCTTTTAATAATTAGACCAAAAACATGGTTTTATCTTAATATTTGTATATTTGAATATTATAATATGTCGATGAAAAAAATATATTATATATATTATACATCTCTGCTTTCAAAAACTTATTTTAAAAAATGAAATATTTTAGTGAATTATTTTTTATAGAGTCTATAAATATGTTTCTAATGATTGTAAAATTCTGTTTAACTATTATCATCAACGACTTTGTTAAAAATAAAACATATTAAAACATTAAAAATTGATTTTTCAAAACATTAAAAATTGATTTTTCCTCAAAATATATTTTCAATAATCTTTTTTACATCTTCGCTTACTACACGATAGTTTATTTCTGTTCCACTTCTTATTCCTTCAATTATCGATGCAGCTTTTAACTTGGCTAAATGCTGTGAAACTGTCGATTGTGGAGCGCCAAGACAGTTTTGCATCCTAGTTACATTTGCTTCTCCCTCTTCTATAAGCCTTTTTACAATGCACAACCTTATAGGGTGAGAAATAGCCTTCAACATCTCAGCTTTTTTTTCTAGTTCCTTTTTAAAATTTACCTTATCATTAATAAGTCTTCACCTCCAAGTGCATCCTTATATTATAATATTACGATATAGAAATGTTGTTGTCAAATTTTTTTGCTTTTATTTGCTTTTAACAATAAAGTAAAGATTATTCCTATTTTATTGATTGTTGTTCATTTATCACTAGTACCACTTGAACAATTAAAGATCGCTGAAAAAGTTTCATTTCATAAAAAATTCTAACGAAACAATGCGGGTTTAAGACAACAAGCTTTTTTAAAAAAGTGACTTCATCAGTAGTCTCCTAACTTCGCTCTAGTATGTCACAT
>DAOUQG010000026.1 GCA_030625765.1 Thermohalobacteraceae bacterium
GTTCTGTCATGTTTAAATCTACCTTTCTCATTTTATTCACCTCATTTTTTTATCATGAGGTTTTATTGTACACTATTACGTTATCTTTTGGGACATTTTCATATGTGGTATATTAAGACATTATCAAATATCAATCAGAAAAAGAATATGAATAAATATTTTTAATTGACAAATCATATATTTAATATTATAATAATCAATAATAAAAAAACAATTGGTAATTTTAAAGACTGTGAAGAGAAGAGTAGATCTAGCAGGTAGTTCTAGAGAGTCGGTGGTGGTGGAAGTCCGATACGAAAGCTATTTTGAAGAACATCTCTGAGTCTCTAACCGAAATCAGCTTTGAAAGTAGGCTTAGACGGAACCATACCGTTATGAATGGACAGTATGTTAGTACTGATTAGAGTTGACCATAATTTTGGTAATTAGGGTGGTACCGCGAAAGTAAAGTTTTTCGTCCCTTATAGGGATGGAAGACTTTTTTTAATTTATAAAAATTGAAGGAGGTAATAGAATGACAAGTGTAATGATTAAAGATATTTACAGACAAACAGAAAAATATCTTGATAAAGAAGTTAAAATTTCAGGCTGGATTAGAACTGTAAGAGCGTCAAAGAAATTTGGGTTCATTGAAGTAAATGATGGAAGCTTTTTCAAAAGCTTGCAGGTGGTTTTTGATGAAAGCCTAGAAAACTTTAAGGAATTATCAAAATTAAGTATTAGTTCTGGCATTAGCGTATCAGGTAAGCTGGTAGAAACACCAAATGCAAAGCAGCCTTTTGAAATTCAAGCTACAGAGGTAATCGTTGAAGCTGATTCAGAATCAGATTATCCACTTCAAAAGAAAAGACATACTTTTGAATATCTAAGAACAATAGCACATTTAAGACCTAGAAGTAATACTTTTTCAGCAGTATTTAGAGTAAGATCATTATTAGCTTATGCAATACACAAATTTTATCAGGAAAGAAACTTTGTATATGTTAATACACCATTAATTACTTCTAGTGATGCAGAGGGTGCAGGTGAAATGTTCAGACTAACAACTATGGATATTAGCAACCCTCCAAGAGACGAAGAAGGAAAAGTTGATTTTTCTGAGGATTTCTTTGGAAAAGAGACAAACTTAACAGTAAGTGGTCAGTTAGAAGCAGAAGCATATGCTTTAGCATTTAGAAATGTATATAACTTTGGTCCAACGTTCAGAGCAGAGAACTCAAACACTGCAAGACATGCAGCTGAATTCTGGATGATGGAGCCAGAAATAGCTTTTGCAGACCTAAATGATGATATGGACTTAGCAGAAGATATGTTAAAATATATAATAAAATATGTTTTAGACAATGCACCAGAGGAAATGCAGTTTTTCAATAGCTTCATAGACAAGGGATTATTAGGTAGATTAGAAAACATTGTAAATTCTGACTTTGCACGTATAACATATACTGAAGCTATAGAAATACTTAAAAAGGCAGATAGAGAGTTTGAGTTTCCTGTTGAATGGGGTGAAGGACTTCAAGCTGAGCACGAAAGATATATAGCTGAAGAGGTTTACCAAAAACCTGTGTTTGTAACAGATTATCCAAAAGAGATAAAAGCATTTTATATGAGACTTAATGATGATAACAAAACTGTTGCTGCTATGGACTTGCTTGTTCCAGGAATAGGGGAACTAATGGGTGGAAGTCAAAGGGAAGAAAGATTAGATGTACTTGAGAAAAGATTAGAAGAATTAGAAATGGATAATGAAGAATTATGGTGGTATCTTGAGCTAAGAAAATATGGTGGAGTAAAGCATGCTGGATTTGGACTTGGGTTTGCAAGAGCAGTAATGTATGTAACTGGTATGAAGAACATCAGAGACGTAATTCCTTTCCCTAGAACAGTTAATTCAGCAGAATTTTAAGCTGAAAGAAGTTAATATAGGCAAAGTGGTGCTAGGGATTGGAATTATTACCTTCGCTGTTCAGGTATACAGCACTTCTTTGAATGAAAATTAAGGTGAGAAGTACTGTATACGATTCACGACTCAGGTAATTATTCCAATCCAAGCATCATGTGCTTTCATTACTTTTTGTGTTTGAACTGGTGAAAAACAAAGTGATTCGCACCAAATTGAAAATTTGGGTTCTCTGATAAAGCTACTAAGTGATTCACAAGAAATCAGAGATTTCTGTTCTCTACTTATGATAAAGCTACTAAGTGACTTACTCAAAATCAAAGATTTTGGTAATCTACTTATACTTATGAGATAATAATACAAATCCAAGTGTATTGTGTTTTAATAACAGTTTGTGCTTTGTCAAAGATATGTCCGTTAAATAGTGAATAACGAGGTTTTTTAGTTTGACTTTTATAATCAAAATTTTCAAAACGGCTTGACATAGCTCTAAATTCCTGTTAAAATTAGCAAAATGGCATAATTAAGCATTGAAGAGAAGTAGTAGATAGTTTATAGCTTATAGAGAACTGTCGGTTGGTGAAAGACAGTAGCTTATGATTTTCGAACTCGTCTCTGAGCTGTTAAGGTGAAACTATAGTAGTCTTAACCGGTGAAAACCGTTATTTTTATGAGTGGACAATGTTTTACTTATGTAAAATAGTATTATGTTGTCAAATAGAGTGGTAACGCGGACCTCCGTCTCTAAATGAGATGGAGGTTTTTTATTTTTATAATAAATTAAGGAGGTAAGACAATGAGTCAAGCTTATAATCCAAATCTTATTGAAAAAAAATGGCAAAATATCTGGGATGAAAAGGGTACATTTTATGCTAGTGATGATAAATCAAAGCCAAAGTATTATGCGTTAATTGAATTTCCTTATCCGTCAGGTAAGGGACTACACGTAGGGCATCCGAGACCATATACTGCACTTGATATAGTTGCACGTAAAAGGAGAATGGAAGGGTATAATGTTTTATTTCCAATGGGTTGGGATGCATTTGGACTTCCTACTGAAAATTATGCAATAAAAAATAAGATACATCCAAGAATCGTTACTGAGAACAATGTTGCCAAATTTAAAGCACAGCTTAAGTCTTTAGGATATTCCTTTGACTGGTCAAGAGAAGTAAATACAACTGAACCAGGATATTATAAATGGACTCAGTGGATTTTCTTAAAGCTTTTTGAAAAAGGTCTTGCATACAAACAGGAGATACCAATAAACTGGTGTACTGATTGTAAAGTAGGTCTTGCAAATGAAGAGGTTGTAAACGGAGTATGTGAAAGATGTGGTTCTGAAGTTGTTAGAAAAGTAAAGAACCAATGGATGCTAAAAATCACTGAATATGCAGAAAGATTAATAAACGATTTAGATTTAGTTGATTATATTGATAGAGTTAAGATACAGCAGAAGAACTGGATTGGTCGTTCAGAGGGAGCAGATGTTGATTTTACAATAGCAGGTAAAGATAAAAAGCTTAGAGTATTTACAACACGTCCTGATACATTGTTTGGTGCAACCTATATGGTTATTTCTCCAGAGCATACTATGATAGATGAATATAAAGATGAGATTAAAAATATGGATGCAATTAGAGCGTATCAAGAAACTGCAAGTAAAAAATCAGATTTTGAAAGAACTGAGCTTGTAAAAGAAAAAACAGGCGTTGAAATAGATGGGCTAAAGGCTATAAACCCTGTTACAGGAAAAGAAATACCGATTTGGATATCTGACTATGTACTTATGTCATATGGAACAGGTGCTATAATGTCAGTACCAGCTCACGATAGTAGAGACTGGGAATTTGCAAAAAAATTCGATTTACCAATAGTAGAGGTTGTAAATGGTGGTGATGTAGAAAAAGAGGCATTTACAGCGACTGAATCAGGAATTCTTGTAAATTCTGATTTTCTAAATGGATTAGAGGTTAAGGAAGCGAAGTCTAAAATTATAGAGTGGTTACAAGAAAAAGGATTGGGACAAAGGAAGATTAACTATAAGCTAAGAGATTGGGTATTCTCTCGTCAGAGATATTGGGGTGAGCCTATACCATTAGTACATTGTGATAACTGTGGCTGGGTACCAATTCCAGATGAACAGCTTCCACTTACTCTTCCAGAGGTTGAAAACTATGAACCAACAGATAATGGAGAATCTCCACTTGCAAATATTAGAGATTGGGTAGAGACTACTTGTCCTTCATGTGGAGGTAAGGCAGAAAGAGAAACAGATACAATGCCACAATGGGCAGGATCATCATGGTATTTCTTAAGATATATTGACCCACATAATGATGAAGCATTAGCTAGTGAAGAAGCTCTAAAATACTGGCTTCCGATAGATTGGTATAATGGTGGAATGGAGCATACAACACTTCACCTGCTTTATTCAAGATTTTGGCATAAATTCCTTTATGATATAGGAGTTGTACCCGTACCTGAACCATATCAAAAAAGAACCTCTCATGGTATGATTTTAGGGGAGAATAATGAGAAGATGTCTAAATCAAGAGGAAATGTTGTAAATCCAGACGAGATTATTGAAGACTCTGGTGCTGATACGTTAAGACTATATGAAATGTTCATAGGTGATTTTGAAAAGAGTGTACCATGGTCGCAAAATGGAGTAAAGGGATGTAGAAGATTCTTAGACAGAGTATGGAAGCTAAAGGACATAGTTGTTGAAGGGGATAGCTATTCAAAAGAATTTGAGACTAATATGCATAGAACAATTAAAAAAGTTAGTATAGACTTTGAAACATTGAAGTTTAATACTGCTATCGCTGCTTTAATGACACTTTTAAATGATTTTAATAGTGCCCAAAAAGTTAATAGAGCTGAAATAAAGACCTTCTTAATATTACTAAATCCAGTTGCACCACATATTACAGAAGAAATGTGGGAGCTTTTAGGATTTGAAAATATGATAAGTGATGTGGAATGGCCAAAATGGGAAGAAGAAAAGACAGTTGAAAACGAAATTGAGATGGCTGTGCAAATTAATGGAAAAGTTAGAGGAACTATTGTAATAGCTGTTGATGCAGACAAAGAGGCTGCAAAGGCCAAAGCAATGGCTGATCAAAACATCATGAGATATATAGAAGGAAAGAATATAGTTAAAGAGATATATGTTCCTGGTAAGATATTTAATATAGTTGTAAAATAGGTTGTATTTGAATTTGAATAATTGAAAATGAATTTAAAAAAACTGACTCTGGTGTTTTACATATTAGAGTCAGTTTTTTTATTATTTTCCAACATGCTTATTGAATTATAAAGTTATTTGATATAGAATTTCTTATAGGTATCTATAGTGTCATTATACTTTACTTTAATGTTTTACATAAATCAGATGGGGGGAAATGAATATTATGATTTTATCAGGGAAAGAGATTAAAAACAAAATGGGAAATGAAATAATTATTGAACCTTTTAATGAGAGTCAACTCAATCCTAATAGCTATAATTTAAGATTGCATAATGAGCTTCTAATATATGAAGATGAAGTTTTAGATATGAAAAAAGTCAATGACACTAAAAAAATAATTATTCCAGAAGAAGGTATAATTTTAAAGCCAGGTAGATTGTATCTTGGAAGAACTGTTGAGTATACAAAGACAAATAAATATGTACCGATGTTAGAGGGAAGGTCTTCAATCGGAAGATTAGGACTATTTATACATGTTACAGCAGGATTTGGTGATGTAGGCTTTAGTGGATTCTGGACATTAGAGATATTTTGTGTTCAACCTATTCGTATTTATCCTAATGTTGAGGTTTGTCAGATATATTATCATTCAATAGAGGGTGATTATAAATGTTATTCAAGCGGTAAATATCAAAATAATAAGGGTATTCAGCCAAGCTTATTGTATAAAGATTTCAAGTAAAAAAATGTCACATTATAAACTAAAAGAGAGGATGTAGTATATTTATGCTCTTTTTTTAATTTTTTTGGACAACATATGGCAAATTTAGTATGATAAAATTATACAATGATGTTATAATCAATATTATTAATATATATGTTGGATTTAATTCATTACTTTATTATTTAGATGGTTTCATTGTGTTAGTCTAGAAAAAAGCGATCGAATAGTCTAAGCTTAGATAATAATATTAAGTTGTAATGTATTAAATCCGAATAAATTATTAAAAATAATGTGAGGAGGGATATCTTTGAAAAAAATTGTTATTATAATTATATTATTATTCTTTGTCTTAATGAATGGATGTAACACAGATGAAGAAGATATTACTCAAACTAATGATATTCAGCAGCTAGATAATAATGAAACTATAAAGAAAAGAAATTTCGTTAAAGAATTTGAAACATTGCATCTAGGACAGGAGATAGTATATTCAATTATAGATGATTTTGATAATGATAATTCTGACGAATGTTTTATTGTAACAGGTAAACAAGATCCAAAGGTATGGTTTTTAACATCTCAAGGCAATACTGATATTATTTTAGAGGTTTGGGGAAATTACAAAAAAGCAATTGTACTAGATAGGAACAATAAAAAGCATTTTGCATTGATATGTAATTATGAACCTTCAATAACACAAGTTTGGGTATTTTGCGTAGAGGAGTATAAGGCTAACGAGATTTTTACTTCTATAGCTGATTATGAAATAAAAGCCGTCGATAACAATTTTGAAATGACTTGGAAGAGGTATGATGCTGAAGGTAAATATGACCTAGCTATGAACAAATACATATGGGATGAATATAAACAAACATATGTTAAAGAAGGAGATGACGTAGCTTTTAACAATGAGAATGAAGAAGATAATGATTTGAAAGAAAAACAAAATAATAATGAAGAAGTACATAAAATATCTCACAATTCTTCTTTGTACACTACATATATTGATAAAGAGACTCAAAAGTTTGGATATAAAGATAAAAATGGCAATGTTGTTATCAAACCACAATATGATTATGCAAGGAAATTTTCAGAGGAGCGTGCAATAGTTGAGATTAATGGTAAGTATGGTTGTATTGATAAGTATGGGAATTTGATCATTAAAGCTAAATACGATAATATAAGGGATTTTACAGAAGGCTTAGCAGCAGCTAAATCAAACAATAAATGGGGATATATATCAAAAGCTGGAGATATTCAAATTGAATTTAAGTTTGATGATGTAGTTGATTTTTCAGAAGGCTTGGCAGCTGTAAAAATTACTGGTGAGTGGGGATATATTAATAATATTGGGGATATGGTAATAAAACCTCAATTTGATTCCTTTAATTCATTTAAGAATGGACGTGTAGATGTTAAGTATGGTGGAAAATCTGGAATGATGACTAAGGACGGTATGATTAGCTGGATGAAATTTGATACTTATAAAGAAATACAGCTGTTACCAGTTGATGAATCTAACAAAAATCAAGATTTTAAACAATTTTATAATGACCTTTTGATTGCTATACAAAATAAAGATACAGAATTTATCATACACCACTTAAACACCAATATTCAGTTTAGCTTTGGTTTAGATTCTGGAATAGAAGGGTTTTTACAAAAATGGAAGCTACATAAAAATCCTAGAGAATCTTCTTTTTGGTTAGAAATAGAAAAAACTCTTAAGCTAGGCGGAGTATTTTCGAATAAATCAAAAACTGAATTTATTGCTCCTTATATATTTGCTAATTTTCCTGATTCTTTTGACTGTTTTGAATATGATGTTTGTATAGATGATAATGTGAGCGTTTATTTGCGACCAGAAATAAAGTCTTTGATTATAAAAAACCTTAAATATCATATCATTAAAGTACTAGATAGAAATATAAATACACTTGATCCTAGCGGAAAAACTGTTAGATGGAGTAAGATACAGCTTCCTAATGGCAGTAGAGGATATGTTAAATCAGAATATTTACGGAGTTCCATAGATTATAGAGCTATGTTTTCAAAAGATGAAGATGGTATATGGAAAATGGACGTTTTTATTGCTGGAGATTAAAAGATAAATGTTGGATATTAAATTCAACAGCCTAAGACTGTAAGTATATACTTATGGTCTTTTTGTTTTTCTACATATAATTATAAAAAGAAGAATTTTAAGCATAAATAGATTAGTTTTATCAAATAATAAAAGCTGATATATGTATTTGGTGGCAAATATTACAAAGTTCAATATTAGTCTTATCAATGAAGGAGGATTAAAAATGGCAGGAAAAATGAAGACAATGGATGGTAATGAAGCTGCTGCATATGCTTCTTATGCCTTTACAGAAGTAGCAGCAATATATCCTATTACCCCTTCTTCTCCTATGGCTGAGCTTGTTGATTTATGGTCAGCAAATGGGAAGAAGAATCTATTTGGTCAAACAGTAAAAGTAGCAGAGCTTCAATCTGAAGCAGGAGCTTCAGGTTCAGTTCATGGTTCGCTTCAAGGAGGAGCGCTAACAACAACATATACAGCATCACAGGGATTACTATTAATGATACCAAATATGTACAAAATTGCTGGAGAGCTTTTACCAGGAGTATTTCACGTAAGTGCTCGCTCTTTAGCAGCTCAAGCGTTATCGATTTTTGGTGATCATCAAGATGTAATGGCTACTAGACAAACAGGATTTGCACTTATTGCATCGAGTAGTGTGCAAGAGGTAATGGATCTTGGATGTGTTGCGCATCTATCAGCTATAAAATCTAGAGTTCCGTTTTTACATTTTTTTGATGGGTTCAGGACTTCTCATGAGATACAAAAGATTGAAGTCATGGATTATGAAGACTTAGATAAGCTTATTGACTATGACGCAGTTAATGAATTTAGGAATAGGTCTTTAAATCCAGAACGACCAGTAGTTAGAGGAACAGCTCAAAATCCAGATATCTATTTCCAAAATAGGGAAGCTGCCAATAAGTTTTATGAAAAGATACCAGATTTAGTATCAGAGTATATGAATGAAATCAGTAAAATCACAGGAAGAGAATACAAACCTTTTAATTATTATGGAGCTGAGGATGCAGAGCATGTAATTATCGCTATGGGTTCTGGCTGTGATGTAATTGAAGAAGTTGTAGAATATTTAGTAAATAAAGGAGAAAAAGTGGGGCTTGTTAAGGTTCATTTATATAGACCTTTCTCTGAAAAATATTTCTTTGATGTATTGCCTAATACAGTAAAGAAAATAGCTGTATTAGATAGAACTAAGGAGCCAGGAGCGGTAGGGGAGCCATTATACCAAGACGTAAGAAGTATGTTTTATGATAAAGAGAATAAACCTGTTATTGTTGGTGGAAGGTATGGCTTAGGCTCAAAGGATACAAGACCTGAACAATTTATTGCAGTGTTTGATAATCTTAAAAATGATACTCCAAAAGACCA
The DNA here is from genome assembly GCA_030625765.1 of Thermohalobacteraceae bacterium. GTDB lineage: Bacteria > Bacillota > Clostridia > Tissierellales > VENL01 > DAOUQG01. Next base: position 9,293 of record DAOUQG010000026.1, read on the forward strand.
TTTTACGTTAGGTATTGTAGATGATTTGACTAATACATCGCTTGCAGAGGGTGATGTTGTTGATACTTCTCCAGAGGGTACTATAAAATGCAGACTATGGGGATTAGGCTCAGATGGTACAGTAGGAGCTAACAAGATGGCGATTAAGATTATCGGAGATAAAACAGACCTATATGCTCAAGGGTATTTCTCATATGATAGTAAAAAATCTGGTGGTACTACTGTTTCTCATTTAAGGTTTGGGAAGAAACCTATTAAATCACCGTATTTAGTGTATGATGCAGACTATGTAGCATGTCATAACAAATCCTATGTTAATCATTATGATCTATTAAAAGGGTTAAAAAAGAATGGAACATTTGTGCTTAATTGTCCATGGAATGAGGAAGAGCTTGATGAAAAATTACCAGCATCTTTAAAGAAATATATAGTGAACAATAATATTAAATTTTACGTTATTGATGCAGTAGGAATAGCACAGAACATTGGACTTGGTGGAAGAATCAATATGATTATGCAGACTGTCTTTTTTAAACTTGCAAACGTAATACCAATCGAAGATGCAGTGAGATACTTAAAGGAATCAATCGAAAAGACATATGGGAAAAAAGGCAGAAAGATTGTTGAAATGAATCAAGCTGCAATTGATAGCGCAATAGAAGGGTTAATAGAGGTGGACGTTCCTGAAGGTTGGAAGAATGCTAATGATATAGTTAATGACGATATCCATACAAAAGAAGAACCAGATTTCGTTAAGAGAATTCAAAGACCTATGGCAAAGCTTGAGGGAGATAATCTTCCTGTTAGTGCATTTGATGGCATGGAGGATGGAACATTTCCAATGGGAACAACCGCATATGAAAAGCGTGGCATTGCTGTAATGATTCCACAGTGGCAAAAGGATAAATGTATACAATGTAATCAATGTTCGTACGTTTGTCCACATGCAGTTATCAGACCTTTCCTATTAGATGAAAATGAAAAGAATAATGCACCTAAAAGCTTTGAAACTAAAAAAGCTGCAGGAAAAGGATTAGACCAATACGAATATCGTATGCAGGTTAGTCCATTAGATTGCACTGGATGCAGCAACTGTGCTGACATATGTCCTGCTCCAGAAAAGGCGCTAGTTATGGTAAAGGCTGAAGAGGAAACTTTAAGAGAATATGATAATTGGGAATATGCAGCTAACAATATAACCTATAAAGATGATTTAATGAAGAAGGACACAGTAAAAGGAAGCCAATTTGCAAAACCGCTATTTGAATTTTCGGGAGCTTGTGCAGGCTGTGGTGAAACTGCATATCTTAAATATGTAACACAGTTATTTGGAGATAGAATGATAATCGCAAATGCAACAGGCTGTTCTTCGATATGGGGCGCGAGTGCACCATCTATTCCGTTTACAACTAATTCAGAGGGTAAAGGACCTGCTTGGGCAAACTCCTTATTTGAAGATAACGCTGAGTATGGTTACGGAATGTTCTTAGCTGTTAAGCAGATAAGAGAAAGATTGAAGGATATCATGCAGGAAGGATTGCAGTCAAATATTGATGATGATGTAAAGAGTGCTTTTAAAAACTGGATTGAAAATATGTATGATGGAGATGCATCAAAGGAATCTACTAAGAAACTTCTACTATTAATAGATAATGAGAAATATAGAGATGATAAAGGAATTCAGGAAATATTAGTGAAAAAAGATTTCTTAATAAAGAAATCACAGTGGATAGTAGGAGGAGATGGTTGGGCTTATGATATTGGCTACGGAGGATTAGACCATGTATTAGCTTCAGGTGAAGATGTTAATGTTCTAGTATTTGATACAGAGGTATATTCAAACACTGGAGGACAATCATCTAAGGCTACTCCAACAGCAGCAGCGGCTAAGTTTGCAGCGTCAGGTAAAAAAATTCGTAAAAAAGATTTAGGAATGATGGCTATGAGCTATGGATATGTATACGTTGCACAGATAGCTATGGGAGCAAATATGAATCATACTGCTAAAGTATTGGCAGAAGCAGAAAAGTATCCAGGACCATCCCTCATCATATGCTATGCACCATGTATAAATCATGGTATCAAAACTGGTATGGGAACTACCATAGTTCAGGAGAAAAAGGCAGTGGAGTCAGGCTATTGGCATCTATATAGATACAATCCATTATTAAAGCAACAAGGTAAAAATCCATTTACGCTTGAATCTAAAGAACCAACAGCATCGTTCAGAGAGTTTATATTATCTGAGCTACGTTACTCACAAATCCAAAATACATTCCCAGAAATCGCTGAAGAGTTGTATACTAAGGCTGAAAAGGATGCAAAAGAAAAATACGAAACATATAAACGATTAGCAGAGATGAGATATGAATAAAAAGAAAGCGGCAAATAAGCCGCTTTCTTTTATCTGGTTATTTTTGATTTACCTCTACATATTCCTTTGCATTGAGGACTTCATCTACACTTGGAATAGGCACATTAGACTGTTGCTTCATAGTTTCAATATTGGCCCAAGAAGCAGTTTTATGATTCTCGATAACCATATTAAGAACATTTTCATTTAAGCTTTTTTTAGTCATAAAATCACTCCTTGATGTTAGTATATACTAAAGAAACGGAAAAAATTTATCTCTTAAAGAATTCTTTGCTTTCTTTTATTTAAGTACTCTATAAACAAAAAACCACTTATTCCAAAAATCAACACAACTAGAAGATATAATATTATTGCTGATAGTATACTTCCTTTATTTGTGGCTGAACTAGCTAGATAACTCATTCCAAAATTTGATGGGAGCATAAATATAAAAGTAGTAAGTATATATTTTGACATTTTAATCTCAGTTATACCATAGACATAATTTTGAAGTGAATATGGAAAAATAGGAACTAAACGAGTAATAATAATCATTTTCAATCCATTTTTATCAACTCCTTCGTATATTCTCTTTAGACTCTTATTTTTATTAACCATTTTTTTTACCAATCCTTTTATTGCATATCTTGAAGTAATAAATGATATTAGAGCTCCTAATGTAGAACCTATTGATGTCAATATTGTACCTAAAACAGGACCATATATTACTCCACCCATAAACTTAATAATAATTACTGGTAATCCTATAAAACCAGTAAAAACGTTCATAGCAATGTAAATTAAATGACCTACTATACCATGGATTTCTATCTCAGCTTTGAGTTTATTTATATTTTCTAAATTCAAATAGTCAACTATCCTAGAATAACGTATTAAAACCAATATTATAATAATAAATATTGCAGCTATGATACCATTAATAATCTCCTTAATAGAGATTTTATTTTGTACTTTTTCATATAATCTTAAACATATATTCATAATTGCGCTCTCATTCCTTCCATGATTTCCAAATGTTGGTTCTTAATAAACTTTTAACAACTAGAACTGTAATTGGTCCTAAAATTATACCTATTGCACCAAAAAGCTTTAGTCCAATATACATAGACATTAATGTTACCAAAGGATATAAACCAATTTGCTTGCCTACAATTTTTGGCTCAAGTGATTGTCTAACTAATAATACAATGCTATAAAGGATAATTAAGTAAACTGCAAATGTAAAATTGCCAGAAAGTAAAGAAAATAATGCCCATGGAATAAGAATTATTCCTGTTCCTAAGATAGGTAAAGCGTCAATTAAGCTTATAATAAGAGCAATTAACAAGGGATAATTTACACCAATAATAGTCATTCCTATAGAGATTTCTATAAAGGTTATTGTCATGAGTATTATCTGTGCTTTTATATATCCAAATAAAGCAATAACTAAATCATTTTTTATAGTTATAATGTTTAAAAACCAGCTTGAGGGAATCTGTCTATGTAGGAACTTTGATATTTTTTCCCTATCGGTAGCAATGAAGTATGTTGAAATAAATAGTACAATAATGAAAAGCAAAATGGATGGCAATGATTTTGCTACGTTATAAGCAAATCTTGTAACACTTTCCGCAGCAGAAGAAATCAATGATGTAGAATTTTCTAAAACTACATTTAAAAGTGTATCAACTAATCTGCTCAATTCGAAAGGTAGAGTATCATATACCTTTATACCTTTAATAAATATTTCATTATAAACATTAGAGATGTTTTCAGCAATCTTAGGGGACATTTCAGCTAGATTTTTGATTTCAAATATTACTCTAGAAAAAATAATAAATATAAATGAAACTATAAAAAATAATGAAAAAAGAATAGTAGTTAAACAAGCTATTTTCCTAGGCATTTTTAATTTGTTCTCCATAAGATTAATCACTGGATTAGTAATGGAAGCCATTAAATAGGCAAGAATAAATGGTAGTAACCATTTAAATATTGTATTAAAAAAAATAAAGCTTCCAACTATGATGATAAAAATGATAATAATATTAGAAATAAAATTCATATATTTTCTAGGGATTTCCATAGTTAAAATATCTCTCCAATCATCCTTTATAGTAAAGTATATTTGTATATTAGGATAAATTATGTTATTTTCAAGAAATAAAAAAACTCTTTCAAACAAAGTTTTATTTGCATTATTATGTATGATTGCTTTAAATAATAATTTAATAAAGAAAACATAAGAAAAAATTCTCTTGAAATGATATAATTATGTTTGAAAAAGAATTATTTTTTTGATAATTTATTTTTTGGTCTAATATTCAATTTCAAGGCAGCTAAATAAGTTTTTTGGTTTTTAGTTTTTGTATAACTTTCAGGAGGTCAAACAATGAATAAAAAGAATTTCAATATAAAATTTATAGTAATGATAATGGTTAGTACACTTAGCATTTTAGCTTTTTCTTCTTTCAGTAATGCTGATAAACAAGATGATTTTGATGTTGATGTCAAAGTTGGGTATGACGGATATTATGAATACAACAAAGAGTTCCCAATACTAGTAGAGCTAACCAATCTATCAGATGATTTTAATGGAAAAATACAAGTGCTTATTCCTCTACAAAACGGAAATAAGAAGCTATATACTGCATATAGCAAAGAACTAAGAATAGCAAAGGGTTCATCAAAAACAATAGATCTTCAAGTAAATATTACTGATTTTTCAAATAAGATTATTGTAAGAATCATTAATAGTAAAGGGAAAAAGACTTGGGAAGATGAAATTAAGATTGTAAAAGGAACTTCTAGCGATGAGATAAGTATTGGGGCGCTTACTGATGATATTGAAAGTCTTAAGTATTTCAATCTTTTGGAGTTTTCAAAATTAGATGGAAGTAATAGAAAAACTAATCCAACACTTGTCAGCTTAAACAATTATATTCCAGAAAATTGGAGACTTCTTGAGATGTTTGACATGATAATAATTAATAATTATAATACTGAAAAGCTTAATGAAGATCAAATAGGTGCAATTAGAAAATGGACAGAAAACGGTGGATTATTGTTAATAGGAACTGGTCCTAATTATCAAAAAACATTAAAAGGATTAAGAGGTGTAAACTTTATAGAGGTTAAAGGCACTAAAAACCTAGGTTTTGGTTCTGTGTTTAATGGATTGAATGATGCTGTTTTGTATGAGAAACCTTTATTTATAATTGATAGCATTTTACATGATGGAAATGAAATACTATCAAAAAATGATAACACGTTGATATATAATAAAACGATTAGTGCTGGTAATACTGTAATAATCTGTTTTGATTTAGGGTTAAGTCCTTTTATTGACTGGAATCAAAAAGAAGAATTTTTAGCAAGTGTTTTAGAGCCATATTTGACTAAAGCAATAGGCATAAGCGGAAATATCAAATCATATTCAAATAATAGATATAACAATATTGTGGGATATATTCCAATGAGTAAAGCTTTTTCTGTTAAATCTATTATAGTGTTAATTGGATTATTTATATTAATAATTGGACCAATAAACTATTTAGTATTAAAAAAATTAGACAAGAGAGAGAAAGCGTGGATAACTATCCCAGCTATAGTATTGATTTTTTCTTTAGTTATATATGTGTGGGGATTTAGGACAAGATTTGATAAGCCATTATCTAACAATATTTCAATAATTAAAATAATGCCAGAAAGTGATGAAGCATCTGTAGAAACGAAATCAGGAATAATTGATTTTAAAAAGGGCGATATGGACATTAGTGTAGATGAAAAAGTATTTCTTAAAACTATTAGTGATAATTATAATTTTTACTCTAGCAATTTTAGAGATGGAGATGTTTTTATAGAATATGTATTAGATGATTCAAATCATGTTATATTTAAAAATAGAGCTGTATGGGATACTCAATTAATTAATCTAGAAGAAAGCATAAATATAGACGGGAATATTTCTAGTAAGCTTACTTTAGAAAATGGAAAGATTACAGGGGAAATAGAAAATTTATCTTCTCTTAAATTAGAAGACGCTGTACTCATTTACAACAAGTACTATGAAAAGCTAGGAGATATCGATATTGGAGAAAAGAGTTCTGTAAACGTTTCTCTCAATCAGCCTTCATTTAAAAATGGGTATTACGACGTAATAAACGTGCTTTATCCATGGAATTATAGTTCTAATAATAATGATAAAGACGATGTTTTAAATAGTAGAGTGAAAAGAGAAATAGCTGAAATATTTCTTAGTTCAAATTATAGAGATACAGCAGAAAACAATATCTTTTTAATTGGATGGAATAGAGATCAACTAACTGAAAATGTAAAGGTAAATGACACCATTGCTGAAAGAGTAGATAGGAATTTCATACTTATTCCTTTGCAGATCGGATATGAAAAAGGACAAAAAGTAGAAATTCCATATGATATTTTCACCCCACAGGTAATAGAGATATATAACATGTTCTATGATTGGGACAATCAAAGCTTCAACGGAGAGGGTTATGCTGTTTTTGCTTTTAAACCTGATATAGATATTTATTTAACTGAAATGAAAATAGATATTACTGGTGGACAATCGCATCAAAACTACAATATATCATTGTATAATTATGAAGCTAATGAGTGGGAAAAATACGAAGGATCAAGTTTTATTATAGATGATACTAATAAAGGAATTTATTATGATGATAATGAAGGTGCAAAATTAAAAATCGAGAAAAATCAAAGAGATTATTTTCAGATGCCAAAGTTTTCAGTAAAGGGGGTAGTTAAATAAATGCTTAGACTAGAAAATGTTACTAAAAATTATGGTAAATTCACAGCAGTTAATAATCTTTCCTTACAAATAAAGGAGGGAGAAATATTTGGTTTTGTAGGACCAAATGGAGCTGGAAAAACAACTACCCTAAAAATGATAGCAACACTACTAAAACCATCATACGGGAAAATATATATTGATGATTTTGAGATAACTTCAAACGTTAAAAGGGTAAGAGGTGCAATGGGATATATGCCAGATTTTTTTGGTGTATATGACAATCTAAAGGTAAACGAGTATCTTGAATTTTATGGCGATGTTGCTGGTTTATCTCATACTGAAAGAGATAAAGTTATACCTGATTTACTAGAATTAGTTGATTTAAAGCATAAAGAAAAAGCATATGTTGATTCTTTATCACGAGGAATGAAACAAAGACTTTGTTTAGCAAGAAGTCTTATTCACAATCCAAAGCTTCTGATTCTAGATGAGCCAGCATCAGGTATGGATCCAAGAGCAAGAGTACAAATGAAAGGAATATTGAAGGAATTAAGAAGAATGGGAAAAACTATATTGATTAGCTCGCATATTTTACCGGAATTATCAGAGCTATGTACTAATATAGGAATAATTGAACACGGAAAAATTATTGAATGTGGAACTGTTGAAGAAATAATGAAAAAAGTCACCAAAACTAATGTTTTTAAAATTAAAGTTTTAGATTCTGCTGATAAAGCTGAGAGACTGTTACTGGAGGAGCCTATCATTAGCGATGTATATGTTGATGAAAATCATATAGAGTTTGACTATGATGGTGAAGAAAAGAGTATTATACCTATAATAAGAATGCTTATGAATAATGATATACCTATTATCTCTTTTAATCCTATTGAAAGTAATTTAGAGGAGATATTTATGAAGGTAACAAAGGGGGAAGATGAATGATAAATCCAGTATTGAAGAAGGAATTGAAAACTAGGATGAGAACTTGGAAAACCCCAGCTATGATATCATTGTATGCGATTTTGATATGTAGTCTTTTTTTCATAATATTCATTGAATCATTTGTTAATTCAAGGTATGGTGTTGGATTTAGACCGTACTCAGTAAGAACCATGTACATTGTAATAACTATTTTTCAAATGCTGTTAATTATATTTATTGTACCAGCTATAACTTCTAGCAGTATTTGTGGAGAACGAGAGAGAAGAACATTTGATATGCTTGTAGGCACAAGATTATCAAGCTTTTCTATAGTTTTAGGCAAGCTTATGGCTTCTTTAGCTCAAATTGTGTTATTATTAATCGTTTCAATTCCAATACTAAGCATTATGTTTTTATTTGGAGGATTTTCCCCGGGAAATATTATTATGTTGTTTTTATTTTACCTTGTTACAGCTATTTATTTTGGCAGTATAGGCATTTTCACATCAACTTTTTTTAGAAAGACAACTACTTCAACTATCATGAGCTACTTAATTTCATTATTTTTAGTTGGAGGTACAATTATTATTACAGTAATATGGGCAGAATTTGTTCGATCTAATTTATACGGATCACAAAGACCAGCTAGTTTTTATCCATTGATTATGCATTTTAATCCTTTTAGTGGACTTTCTTCTATTTTGCTTTATCAAATGGGTGAGAATATTTTTGGTGGATTACTATATACAAATCAGAAATCCGTAGCATTGTTAAATTTATATATAAATGTTGGAGTAAGTTTAACTATTTCATTTATTTTACTTTTCCTATCATCACTTAAAATTAATCCTATGAATAAATTTGGCAATTGGAATAGTGGGAAAAAGAGAAAAAAGAAAAAAACAAAGATTAAATAAGTATCAAGATAGTTTGTTTTGTATAGGTTTTTGCAAAGGATTTCAAATAAAAATGTAGAAGTTTATATTTTGAGATAAGTGTATAACAACTGCAAACAAAGTGTAAAAGGGGGATATTATGAACAATAATAATTTGGAAGACATTAAAAATGATGACTTTTATAAAAAATTACGAAAAAAAATAACAGATTTTCTTGAATCAGAAAAGGGACAAAAATATAAATATGGTAAGTATCTGTTGCTTGCGCCTGACTTTTTCTATCTACTGTGTAAACTTTCCATTGATAAAAATGTTAATATCAAATCAAAAACATTACTTATTAGTGCAATAGCTTATTTTATATCACCTTTGGACTTTTTGCCAGAAGTGCTAGTAGGTCCTTTAGGATTTATTGATGATCTTATATTATCTGCTTTTGTGCTTAATAAAATAATCAATGAAACTTCTCAAGAATTAGTGGAAGAATATTGGCTTGGAGAAGAGAATGTTTTAGAGGTAATTCAAGATATTTTAAAGGTCGCAGATAAAATGGTAGGATCAGGTTTATGGGGAAAAATTAAAAAACTAATAAAGGATGCTTAAATTTTAATACTAGGGTTATTCCTAGTATTTTTTATACATTGACTACGAACATATGTTCTGATATAATTATTGTATAATAGTATATAATAATTGTAATGTATAATGGGTAGGTGTTTATGGCATAATAAAAGTGCAGAGAATAGCTACTTAAAAATACATAGTTAGAAATTAATAAAGACACTTGCCAACAAACCAAAAAACCCTTATCGTTAAATGCGCGAACAAAAACGAGGGGGAATGAAAGGAATGTTG
>DAOUQG010000189.1 GCA_030625765.1 Thermohalobacteraceae bacterium
GGAATTGTTGCTGGAAGTAGTCTTGGTGCTACAGTAGGCATGTATGCAGCCACTAAAATGAGTCCAAGGCCAAGAAGAAGAATGATGAAAGCTGGTAAAAAGAGTATTTTGGGTACTATTGATAATATGGGAATGTTTTAGGAAAATAGGCAGATTTGCTGCCTTTATACATAGGGGGATAGAATATGGCGTATATTATAATTATATTAAGCTATTTAAAGACACTATTTTTAACAGGTTTATTAGGATTACTTATATATTACATAATTAATATTGGTAACAGATACGTTGATGATAATAGGAAATTTAAAATTACTAAAAAACATTTAACTTATTTTGCAATAGCAGCAGTAAGTCTTTTTGTATTATATTATTTTTTTAAAGTATCGGCTCAAATCACAGAATTAATAACACCAGTTATATATTCTATTGTTTTTGCATATTTGCTTAATCCTTTTGTTAATTTACTGGAACGGAAAAGAATACAAAGATTATGGGGAGTTCTGTTAATATACATACTAGTAATAGTAATAATAGTAATTTTATCATTAATCATATTTCCTAAAATAAGTAATGAGTTTCAAGAGTTAGGAAAATTCTTGACAGCATATTATGAGGAAATGAACGGTCATATTAATGAATTATATATCAAGTATTCTAATAATTTTAAAAATCTTCCACCAGAATTTCAATCAATTAAAGATATTATAATGGAGAATGTTTCTAAGATCCAACTCGCACTTCTTGACTCTTTAAGAAGCATAACAGCTTCAATTATAGGGATGTTTTCGAAAATATTCAGTTTTATTATTATCCCGATTTTGACTTTCTATTTCTTAAAGGATAAAGAATATTTTAAGAAAAAAATCTGTTCATTGATACCAAAAAAAATCAAAACAGATACTTTAAGAATATCTCGCGAGATAGATTCTGCACTAGGTAAATTTATAAGAGGGCAGTTAATAGTTGCTTTATTCGTAGGGATTTTTACTGTAATAGGTCTTATGCTTCTAGGTATTGATTTTGCATTAGTCATTGGATTAGTAGCAGGTATAGCTAACTTCATTCCATTTTTCGGACCAATAATAGGGATTGTTCCTGCAATTATATTTGCTTTATTAGAAAGTCCAATAAAAGTAATATGGGTCATAATTTTGTTTGTAGTTATTCAGCAAATTGAAAGTAATATACTTTCACCAAAGATAGTAGGTGAAAGTGTTGGTCTTCATCCAGTAGTAGTAATAATTGCTTTATTAATTGGTGCAAGTCTTATGGGAATTATTGGAATGCTTTTAGCAGTGCCAGTGGCAGCGATAATAAAGATTGTTTCCAAATTTGCTTTAGAAAAACTAACTCATAGTTAGTATATATTGACATTCTATCACTTTTTAATTATAATCCTACATATAGAATAATAAAAATATTTGATCATGGACAAAATTGTTTAAATGTATTCATTTATTTAAACTTTGAATAACCGCATCGGGCGGGGAAATTCGTCTTCACATCGTGTGAGACGAGTTTTTTCCATATAATAAAAGGAGTGACAAAAATGAAAAAACTAGGATTACACGAAGCTAGAGAAGAATTTTTGAAATTTTTTAAGGAAAAGGAACATTTAGTAGCTCCAAGTTATCCTTTAGTTCCTATTAATGATAAGAGCTTATTACTTATTAATGCTGGAATGGCACCATTAAAGCCATATTTTCTTGGTGCGGAAGAACCTCCAAAAAGTAGAATGACTACTTGTCAAAAATGTGTTAGAACTGGTGATATTGAAAATGTAGGTAAAACATCTAGACATGGGACTTTTTTTGAAATGCTCGGTAACTTTTCATTTGGCGATTATTTCAAAAAAGAAGCTATAAAATGGGCTTGGGAGTTTATTACAGAGAGAATGGAGATTTCATCAGAAAAATTATGGGTATCTGTTTATTTGGACGATGATGAAGCATACAATATTTGGAAAGATGAAATAAAAATTGATGAAGATAGGATTGTTAGACTTGGCAAGGATGATAATTTTTGGGAGCTTGAAGTAGGACCATGTGGACCTTGTTCAGAGATATACGTTGATAGAGGTGAAAAATATGGTTGTGGTCAAGAAGATTGCAAGCCTGGTTGTGATTGTGATAGATATGTTGAGGTATGGAATCTTGTTTTTTCTCAGTATGATAAAGATGAAAAGGGCAATTATAATCCATTACCAAATCCAAACATTGACACTGGTATGGGATTAGAAAGAATGGCAACTATATTACAAGAAGCAGAGAACATTTTTGAAATTGAGCCTATTAAAGATATACTAATGGAAGTTGAAAAAGTTAGTGGTGTGAAATATGGAAGTAGTGACAAAAATGATATGTCAATTAGAGTAATTACAGATCATATTAGAGCTACTACATTTTTAGTATCAGATGGAATTATACCAAGCAATGAAGGTAGAGGATATGTACTTAGAAGACTAATTAGAAGAGCTGCTAGACATGGAAAGTTATTAGGGTTAAATGATAATTTCTTATATAATCTTTCTTTAAAGGTAATTGAATTATGGAAAAATATTTATCCTGAAATTGAAGCAAATAAGAATAAGATTCAAAAAATTATTAGAATTGAGGAAGAAAAGTTTCAGGAAACAATAGACCAAGGCATCAATATTCTAAATCAATATGTTGCTGAAATTAAAGAAGAAAAGAAAACAATATTAGATGGAAAAAGAGCATTTAAGCTATATGATACTTTTGGTTTTCCACTTGATTTAACAAAAGAAATCCTTGAAGAAGATGGACTTTCAGTAGATGAAGAAGGATTTAATACAGAGATGGAGAAGCAGAGGGAAAGAGCTAGAAGAGCTAGAGATGAAGAAGGAAATGCTGTTTGGAATTCAAATGCTTATAGCGAGTTTGATATTGAAGAAAACTCAGAATTTTTAGGGTATAAAGAGTTAGAATGTAATTCAAAGGTTGTTTCAATATTCAAAGGTCAATCAATGGTAAATACTCTTGAAGAAGGCGAAGAAGGAGTAATAATTCTTGACAAAACACCTTTCTATGCTGAAAGTGGTGGACAAATTGGAGATACTGGTTTATTGAAAAATGATAGTTTTGAAGGAAGCGTTACTGATACAAAGAAGGAAAGCGGAAGAATATACTTGCATTTTACTAAGGTTAACCAAGGTAATATTAATGTAGGCGATACTGTAAAAGCTATAGTTGATAAAGAAAAGAGACTTAATATATCTAGAAATCATTCAGTTACTCATATTCTTCATAAAGCATTAAAGGAAGTGCTAGGAGAGCATGTTAATCAAGCTGGCTCTTTAGTAATGGCAGATAGATTAAGGTTTGATTTTTCTCACTTCGAAGGATTAACTATAAAAGAATTAAATGAGATAGAAGAAAAAGTCAATACAATTATTCTAAAAGACGTAGATGTTGAAACAATTGAGACGTCAGTAGATGAAGCTAAAAAAGTCGGAGCAGAAGCTTTATTTGATGAAAAATATGGTTCTGTAGTTAGATTAGTAAAAATGGGTGAATATAGTAAAGAATTATGTGGTGGAACTCATGTTAAAAGTTCTAGCAGTATTGGGTCATTCAAGATTTTAAGTGAATCAGGTATCGCTTCTGGGGTTAGAAGAATCGAAGCAATTACTGGTGAATACGTTTTAAAATATATAAAAGGTATAGAAAATAAAGTAGATGAAATAGCAGGAATATTAAAAACTAATAAAATGGATATAATAAATAAGACAAAATCATTAGTTGAAGAAAATAAGAACCTAGAAAAAGAAATTGATAAGCTTAAATCTAAGCTGGCTATGTCTCAATTTGATGACATTGTAAAGGAAACAAAAAATATTAATGGTGTAAATATCATTACTAAGTCAATTGAAGGAATGGATGCTAATAGTCTTAGACAGCTAGGAGACAAAATAAAAGATTCTCTAGACTCAATATTATTAGTATTAGGAACTGTGAGTGATGATAAAGTAAACTTTATTGCAATGGCTACTAAAGATTTAACTGTAAAGGGTATTCATGCTGGAAAGATTATTAAAGAAGTGTCTAAAATAGCTGGAGGCGGAGGCGGTGGTCGTCCAGATATGGCACAAGCTGGAGGGAAAGATCCATCAAAAATAAACGAAGCATTAGCAAAAGTAGAGGATTTAGTTAGAGCACAAATTGGATCTAATTAATTCTATGTTCACCTTTGAACTGATTGGATTATTCGAATAATTCAATCAGTTCAAATATATTTTTAGAAATATACTATTTTTTTAGTATTATTTTTTATATAATATAATTAAAGGGGTGGGGTATATGAAAAAAGAATTTAATCATACTATGAAATTTAGTGTAACTAAAGATAAAATGAATGAAGCTAGAGAAATTATTATGAGTGTTTATAAAGCTTTAGAAGAAAAAGGCTATAAACCAGTAAATCAAATGATAGGATATATTCTATCAGGAGATCCAACGTATATAACTAGTCATAACAATGCAAGAAGTATAATAAGAAAGCTTGAAAGGGATGAGTTGTTAGAAGAATTATTAAAAAGCTATTTAGGAATAGATTAATAGGAGATGTAATTTTGATTTTATTAAAACGAAGGAAGATTGTTTTAGTTTTTATTATTTTGTTTTCATTTATACTAAATGATAAAGGCTATACCATTAGAGATTTTAATAGGACTAATATTGAAAATATTTATTTAATTGTTCTAAATAGGCTTACTTTGTACGACATTGAAACGATGCCTAACATAAGAAAACTTATCGATAATAGTAGTATTGGACTAATTAATACAAGAGGAATATCTGGATTTGATAGTACAGATAGTTACATTACTATTAATGCATCTGCTAGAGCATCTGCTGGTGATGATTGTTCTTCATTTTTCAATGTAAGTAAGGATATTGAAAATATATATAAAAGGAGAACAGGACAAGCTACTTCAAATTCACAAATTGTTAACTTGGAAATTAATAGATTAATTGAATTAAATAATCATGTAGATTATTCTCCATATATTGGTGCTTTAGGAGAGAATCTTCATAAGAGTGGTCTTAAGACAGCGGTATTTGGCAATTCAGATACTGCTGATTGTTTTATTAGGACTAATTGCTTGATAGCTATGGATAGGTACGGACAAATTGACTATGGTAATATTGATGATATATTAATACAAGATAATAAGTTTTCCTTCGGAATTAAGACTGATTATGAAAAGCTTCTAAAACAAGCTATTGACATTCAAACTCATGCAAGCTTTATTGTCATTGAAACAGGTGATTTAAACAGGTTGCATTCAAATAAGAATAAGTTGTCTAATAGCATGTTTTTAATACATAGGGATGCTATTTTAGATGAAATAGACAATTTTATTGGCAATTTTATTAATAATATTAATAAGGAAAAAGCAATAGTTTTTATAGTAAGTCCAAATAGAGAAGAAAGTGTAATTAGCAAAAGTAGGTTATCACCTTTTATTATGTGGGGAAAGGACATTGAAACAGGTGTAGTTTCTTCTGGAACCACTAGAAGAACTGGAATAATTTCAAACATTGATATTGCTCCTACAATCACTAATTTTCTTAGCGCATCTAGTGATAGCTTTATTGGTAGCCCTATCTTGTTAAGAAATATGAAGAATAATTTTGATTTTATTAAAGAATTAAGTTATAGAACTAACAATATATCATACATTAGACATATTGTACTTAAAACTTATAATATAACTGCAATTATATTTCTTCTTTTATCTACACTGTTATTATTTTTCGTACCTATATTACAAAAAAATTTTATTGAAATAAT
>DAOUQG010000100.1 GCA_030625765.1 Thermohalobacteraceae bacterium
ACTCCAGAAGGAACCAAGACAGAATATGAGTATGATATTAACAATAACTTAATAAGTAAAACAGATGGTAATGGAAACACAACCATTTATGAGTATAATGCAAGAAATCTGCTTTTAAAAGAAATTGCACCAGGAGGTAGATTTGGAGAACCAGGAAACTATATCTACGATTCAAGTAAAACATCAACATACACTTATTATATGGATGGCACTATAAAGACTTTTGTGGATTCAAAAGGACAAACTTTCTCATACAGTTATGATATTCATCAACGATTAATTGAAGAGAAAATAAATCAAGTTGTATCAAAATCCTATACATATGATAATAACGGTAATCAGTTGTCAGCAACTGATAGTATGGGAACGACTAATTTCACTTATGATGAAGAAAACAGACTTATTACAAAAGATACTCCAAACATAGGGACGTTATCCTATACTTATGATATTATAGAATTAGTACCTGAGGGTGAACAACAGTTAAAGATAACAGACCCTAAGTCAAATGAAACTATAAAGACCTTTGACAAAGCAGGTAGGTTAAAAACTGTTGAAAGTGATGGACAAGCTACAAATTACACTTATTATGATAATGGTTCAAGAAAAGAAGTAATATATCCAAGTGGAACTAAAGAATCATATGAGTATAACTCTAGAGGAGAAGTAACAGTACTTACAAATAGAGATTCAAGTGGAAGTATAATAGAGCAATACACATACACGTATGACGATAATGGTAATCAACTTAGTAAGACAAATAGTATAGGAACTACTGATTATACTTATGATAGCCTAAACAGACTTAAAACAGTTACTGAACCTGATGGAACAAAAACAACTTATGGTTTTGATAAAGCTGGGAATAGAACTTCTCAACTCGTAGAAAAGGGAGTTAATATAACTTTAACAACCTATACTTATGATAATCAAAATCGCTTAGAACAAGAAACAACTCAGTATCAGGGGAATTCTAGTGTAACAAATTATCAATATGATAGTAATGGTAATTTAATAAGTAAGAGTTCATATGAATATAAGCCATCTCAAATAGGCGAAGAAACAAATATACTTATAACTGAACTTGGTAAAGACACACTTCATAATCTAACTTTATATGAATATGATGCTTACAACCAATTAATAAAAACTATATCAGGTAACAGGACTATGACCTATAATTATGATTCACAGGGTTATAGAGTTGAAAAAACAATAAAGACAGTTGACACTGAAACACAAGAAATAAATATTGTTAGTGAAAAGTATTTATATAGTAGTGACAAAGTAATACTAGAAACAGATGAATTAGGAAATGAAATCGCAATAAATGTATATGGAATAAACTTAATTTCAAGAACTCAAGATGGAAAGAAGATATTCTACCTTTACAATGCACACGGAGATGTAACTGGACTTTCTGATAGTACAGGTAATATTATAGCTACATATCTATATGATGCTTTTGGTAATATCATTAATAAAACAGGTGATACATCAAATCCATATACTTATGCAGGCTATAGATATGACGAAGAAAGTGATTTATATTACTTAAATGCAAGATACTACGATTCAAAGATAGCAAGGTTCTTATCAGTTGACACGTACAAAGGACAGCTAAATGATCCATTGAGTTTGAACCTATATACTTATTGTTTTAACAGCCCTATAATGTACTGGGACCCAACAGGACATATAGTATCAGAATGGGATATAGATCATGTTACAGACAAAAAACATCTTGAAGATATTGATAATTACACCCAAAAATGGGATTTTGCATTTTCTATATGGAACAACAAATCATTACCTATTTCTGTGAGAAATTTAGCGAAAATGTCTATGGAAACTGCTCATAGTGAAGCAGAAGCAATTAGAAACAAATATAGAGGCGCTGAAGATTTAGGTAGAGAAGATGGATATACAGAAACGATTTCTGAAGAAGGCCCGAAGTTGTATCAAAAAGATGCAGCTGTGATAGTAGGGACGAGGAAGAAGCGTGATTGGAAAGAAACTGATGCGGTAGGTACTGAAGGAAAGAGTGAAGATAAACATAATGACCCAGTTGTTCAAGCTGCTCAAATTAGAGTTGATGAAATAATTGAAGACAGAATAATCTATAAAATGTGGAGTAGATCTCTTCAACTTACTTATAAAGATTCTGCTGCTGGGAATTGGTATGAAAAGAATTTCGACAAAGAAATGGATAAAGCTGATTTTATAGCAACATTACCAAAGATTGCAGATGCTGGTATTAGTTTAAATAATGGTATTAACTTTGCAAAGCAAACTGGTTTACAAGATCCATACATAATAATACCTACTGTAGCACTCTATGGTTTAGTTGATTTTATGACTCCATCAATAGAAGATTTTGATAATTTAGATACAAGGCTATTGACAAACGAAGCTGTAAATAAAGCTTACTGGCAATCAAAAGCAATAAATAGCACCCCGTATAAATATTTGATGATAGATTTTACTGGAATAGCTAGGGAGAGTTTCGCAAAAGAGCTTGTCATCTTAAAGGAAGAGTTTTTAGATGATAGTGATATACCAAGTGATATTAAGAGTATTATGGTAGACTATGTAAATGAAATTATAGATATCAATTTAAACTTTGATGAATCAAGTAAAGTTTTTGATAGAATGTTAAGTAATCCTAAAGAATTTATTCATTAAGATTAAACATCTTAAGTTGCTTTAATATGGATTTTGTAGAATACCAAGCATATAGCAATATAAATACAAAAAATAAGGAGATCAAGAGTTTATAGGCAGTAAGTATATCTAGAAGTAATAGTTGATTTTTTATATTTACTCTTTACAGCCTGAACTAAATTTGATATGTGTCAGGCCGTAAAGAGTAATCAAAATGAGAAAGTGTAATTTTACAACTAATCACGGTTTAGCATAATGAAGATAATGCTATATAAGTAAAAATAGCAAATATGAGTACTGGATTTATAGTAAAAAGTAAAGTATTGCTTATATGATTTTGAGAATTCAAGGAGTTAAGAGTTTTTTTGGTGTCACTTCATTTCTAAATTTGCTCATCTAGTACATTAAACTGCGGTAAAATATAGAAAATTAGACTCCTTTCTGAAATAATAGTTCTTAGAAGGTGTTATTCTATCTCAGAATCAGGGCGTCTTGGTTTTTCATTTAAGTTTACAAGTCGAGTAAAACTTTTGGAGGTAGTTATGAAAAGAAAGAATAAAATAATAATAATAATATTAGTTATTCAAGTGTTTTTATTATCTAGTTGTTCAGATAATAATGATTATCAACAATTTGCCGAAGAATTCGAGGATACTTATAATAGAATTACTATTGATATTGACTCTGATGATGCTTTAGAAACAATGAAAAATTTACAATCTTTAGAAGTTAATCAAAAGATTAAAGAATTGGAAACACTTTTGCAAAAAGTAGAGAATAATGTTCCATCTGGTAAAAATGATGAGTACAAAAGATTTGTAAAGTGGTACGAAGGATTAATTTTATTAAGAGATTCATATAAAAAAATGGACAAATTATCTGATATTGAAAAAGTAGATGTATATGGTGAAATAATTGAAATTAGATATCATAGAAAGAGTTTAAATGATTAGCTTTATTAGGAGGGATCATTATTAAAATTGTAAAAACTAAAGATTTTTTATTAATAGTGATATTGTGGACAGCGTTTATATTGCATGAAGTGCTTATAAATAATCTTCTTTTCTTTAAAGATAACTTGTATGAGATAATTGCATTTTGTACTTTTACAATAGGGTATTCGTTATTGTGGTTTTATATATTAGGTAACAAATATACTAAATTAGTTTTAGCTTCATCAATACTATTTAGCATTTGGGTAATGAGTTGGCCAATATTTGGATATAACAGATTTAATCATTTAATGACATATATAGTTATACAAGCAATAGTAGCTGCATTAGTAAACTATCTTTATCTAAGAATTAAAAAAAAGAATAATGTTTCATTTTTAAATCACTGTTTACATTCATTTTTATTAAGCATAGGACATGCAATTATGTTTACATCTATAATGTATTTAATGTAAACTAATGGCTCGCGTGAAAGACGTGAGAGCTTTACATTTATCAAGGGACCCGAATTGTTGATAATACCAAGACATGGGGACAGGCACTTTGTCTGATTTCTAAAGAATTATTCATTTATTCATAAGACAATGAGACAAATATATTGATTGACTACCAGTAAGTAGTATTGCAATAAAACCAACACTAAAACAAGGAGATAGAAAACTGAAAAGTTTCCTATCTCCTTGTTCTTATTTTGCGTATTAAGAAATTTTTCTGCAAAGCAGAAATCAAAATCCTTTAAAATCTTTTCTCCCCCAAAAAAGGAATTCTGGCAAAGCCAGAACATTTTATAGAATCTCTTTTAAGATATCAAAATTTATTAATTTTCATATAGCAGTTAAAACCCTGTTAGAGTCTTTTCCTTCAAAGCAGGAAAAACAACTCTAAAGAAATACTTAAAAATCTTTTCCCCTCCCCCTCCTAACCAACTGCACAACAGTTGTAAAAAAAGAATTTAAAATCTTCCCTTAAATCTAAAAAAAACTTAACTTTGATTTATATTTGTTATCTGAGTACAGAGAAATATCAAATGTAGAGAGTAATGATAAAGCATATTAAAATTTAATTACTTTACAGCCTTATCTTTTTTTAACAAGGTGGAAAGTGTAAATAATAGACTACATATCAATAAAATATTGCTAATACTTTAATATATAGACTGGATTAATTATCTCCCTAATTTATTCTTGTCAATAAAATTAATAATCTAGAAGTAACAAGTATGCGGCATTTTTATAGTATAAATATTTTTTTCATCAACTCGTTATACGGGAATTTAATAGATAAGCACATTTAGTTATTCAAGTACTCACAATATACACGTAGCAATTGAATACTAAGTGTTGATTTACAATTAAAAATGGGTTCTTTCCAAAGTTAGTTGAAAGATATGTCGAAATGTGACATAATACTTTTACTAACATTAGAAGGAGTGAAAATAATATGGATGAATTTATAAAATTACTTGATAGAAATCTAGACTATATTTCTCATGAAATAATTGACAATACTATATATATTGAAGTTATATCTAATAGAGAAAGTGTATCTTGTAAGTATTGTAGTACCCCATCTACTAAGGTTCATTCCCATTACAATAGAAGTTTTCAAGATTTACCTATTCAGGGTAAGAAAGTTGAAATTATACTTAAGAATAGGAAAATGTTTTGTTTAAATCCCAATTGTGAAAAAAAGACTTTTGCTGAAACATTTGATTTTCTATCATATAAAGCAAAGAAAACTAATAGATTAGAAAATCAAATAGTTAATATATCTATAAATGTAAGTTCATTAGCAGCTGAGCAAATCCTTAGAAATAGTATTGTAAATGTGGGAAAAAGTACAATTTGCAACCTTTTAAAAAAAAGAAACACAAATTACAAATAAATCATCCGTTACTAAAATTTGCATCGATGATTTTGCAATAAGAAAACGTAGTACTTATGGTACTGTTATGATAGATATTGAGAGTAGAAACATAATAGATATTGTTCAATCTAGAGATTTGGACAATGTAATAAAATGGCTAAAGACCTATCCAAACCTTCAAATTGTTGCAAGGGATGGTTCTAGGACATATGCTACTGCTATAAAAGAAGCTCACCCTAATGCAATACAAGTTAATGATAGATTTCATTTGATTAAAAACTTAACAGACTATTGTAAAAAATATATTACTAAAACAATAAGTTTTAAAGTAAAAATTGAAAGACTGTCAAATGATAAAGACAAAACTAAAAATCTGTATATTCCAAAAGATAAAATGGAGAGAATAAAACAAGCTCAAAACCTTCAGATGGAAAGATTAACACCACATCGAATAAGCAAAGCCTTAAAAATGGATATTAGAACTGTTAAAAGATATGTTGAATTAAAAATTAGTGAAGTAGACACTTTAGTTAAAAATATGGCTCAGCTACGACATGAAGAAAGTGTTAATAAAAAACAAAAAAATATAGATGAAGTTCGCCAGTTATATAAAGATGGTTATGGAATAAAGGCAATTTCAAGGGAAACTGGATTTGCACGAAAAACAGTAAAACGATATTTAGATTCAAATACTTCAGCTGTACATGGATCATATGGCACGACAAGAAATTCTATCTTATCTCCATTTCATAATATTATTGATGAATTGCTTGAAAAGGGATTTGCTTTTAAAAAGATTGAAGAAAAAATTAGAGAAAAAGGCTATAATGGCTCATCATCAACTATTAGGATGTATACTACACGAAAAAGAAGATTGATAAAAAAAGTAACAGGTTCTGTAGATTCAAATGTAGAAATAATTGAACGTAATCATTTAATAAAACTATTATATAAACCATTAGAAAAAGTAAAAGAAATTTCATTAAGACAGTTAGAAGCAGTTGTTAAAAAAAATCCTATTCTAGCTAAAATATATGACTTAGTCAAATCTTTTAAAGAAATTTTATTTAGTGATAGTCCAGATAAATTAGATGACTGGATTAGACAAGCAAAGAATTTAAATATATCTGAGATAAATAGTTTCATTAATGGAATTGTTCAAGATATAGAGGGAGTTAAAAATTCCATCAAATATGCTTATAGTAATGGTTTAGCAGAAGGTAGTGTGAATAAAATAAAAGTAATAAAAAGAATTATGTATGGTAGATGCAATTTCGAAACCTTAAGGGAAAAAGTTCTTATGCTTGAAAAAATACGAAAATTCAACTAACTTTGGAAAGAACCTAAAAATGACCCCCCATTTACAAATAAAGTTGATCCCCTAATATATATTGTATACTCTAATCACATGGAAAAAAAGTAATAAATTTACATAGTGATTAGGGGGATTAGAGGTGAAGGATTTGCATGATTGGAATGTAGTAAAAAAGCTACATAAGGAAGGGGTGTCAATAAAGGCAATAGCAAGAAACTTGAAGATGTCAAAGAATACAGTAAAAAGATTAATAAAGCTTAAAAAAGAACCCAAATATCATAGAGACTATTACCCTACTAAGATAGATGAGTATAAAGATCAAATTAGAGAATGGTATTTAAATCCTAAATATGACTTTATCGGTACTAGGATACATAGAGAGTTAAAGAAATTCGGATATACTGGTAGTATAAACCCCATATACAGATATCTCAAAACATTAAAAGAAGAAAAAAGTGAAATAAGTAAAAAAGCAACAGTTAGAATTGAAACTCCCTATGGTGATCAGGCTCAATTTGATTGGTCTCCATATAAAATAATGATAGGAGGTAAATTGACAGAAGTATATTGCTTAACAATGATACTATCTACTTCAAGAAAAAAAGCCATTGTCTTTTCAAAAACAGTAGATGGAGACTCAATTTATGAAGGGATTCAGGAACTATTTAACGATCTTGGAGGTATAACAAAAGAGATAATAATAGATAATCCTAAAACCTTAGTAATTAGTAATGAAAAAGAAAAGGAAGTTCGATACAACGAAAGTGCTTTAAGGTTATGTATGCATCTAGGAACAGAGTTAAATGCTTGTAGGCCCTATCGAGCCAGAACAAAGGGGAAAATAGAAAAGCCATATCAATACATAGAAGAGCAGTTCATAAAGGGTAATAGCTTTAAGACAATGACAGAACTTAATAAAGCTGGAAAAGAATTTATCAGACAATGGAACAAAGAAATTCATGGGACAACAAAAAGGATACCTGATGAAATGTTTTTAGAAGAGATAGAATATCTTCTTCCATTACCCTCAAGGAAATTTGTAAACACAAACTTACAGCAAAGAAAGGTAAGCTTAGACTCCCTAGTTTCTGTAGATGGAAATAAATATAGTGTTCCTGTAAAGTATGTAGACAAGCTTGTTAAGATAAGAAAAGTATATGGATATAAGCTAGAGATATATAGCGAGGAACTTGATTTAATAGCAGAACACGAGATAGTAGAAGATAAGGGGAAAAATAAAGTAGTTGAAGATCACTATAGAGATATAAAAGGATTAGTCCCTAAATCAATACCAGAAATAAAAAGGCAATTTGTATCTACTTTTGAACTTGGAATGAAGTACTTAAAAGAAACAGCTTTTATTCTTAAACAGCCCAGTTATCATGCTAGAGAATTTCTAAAACTAAAAGAACTCTATGATATAAAGGATTTAAATATAATTCTTGACTACTGCTTAAAACATAATATATATAAGATAGAAAATATAAAGGAAGTAATCAAAGAAAAGTATATAGAAATAGTTCTAAGCAATAAAGAATTAACCCCTAATGTAAGCTCAGGCTTAAATAGTATTTCTAAGAAAATGGAGCTAGAAGATTTAGTAAGGGATACATCATATTATGAGGGGGGTCAAAATTGAATGTAAAAGAAGAGATTTACATAGATAAAATGTTAAAAAAGTTTAGATTACCAGATATAAAAGCCAATTACGAAGAACAAATTAAATTAGCCATAGAAAAAAAATTAAGTTATAGAGAATTTCTAATTAACCTACTTGCAATTGAAGAACAGGGTAAAAAAGAAAGGTTAAAAGAAATAAATATAAAAGCTGCAAATTTTGAAGGCATAAAAACATTAGAGGAATTCAATTTTTCTTTTCAAAAGAGTATTAACATAGCCAAGATTAAAGAGTTAGAAACACTGAGTTTTTTAGAAAAAAAGGAAAATATAATATTGATAGGTCCTCCAGGGGTTGGGAAAAGTCATATAGCTACAGCTTTAGGAGTAAAAGCTTGTGAGCACGGAAAAAAAGTGTTGTTTACACCAGCAATAAGTTTAATAGAAGAGTTAGATAATTCATACCAAGAAAAAACACTTAAACAGATGTTTAAAAAACTATCAAGGATTGATTTGTTAATAATTGATGAGCTAGGACACCTGAAATTAAACAAAGAAAAAGAGAGCATATTTTTTCAACTTATCCGCCAAAGATACGAAAAAAGCTCCCTAATAATAACGACTAATCTCCCATTAGGATTATGGGATGAGATATTCACAAGTAAACTAGCAGCTACAGCTATCCTAGATAGGCTAGTTCATCATTGTCATATCATTAGTATACCAGGAGATAGTTACCGAGTAAAGGGTAAAATTAAGGAGGCGTAGCCTTGAGAAAAAGAGATGTAAACTTTGAAAAACTAATAGAAATATTTAATAGAGATGGAAAAGAAGCAGCAATAACCTTTGTAGAAGATACTTATGGCACTACATATGAAGTAATTCAGAGAAGAATAAAAAAAGAAACAAATTACTTTTATAATAGAAATACTAAAAAGTATGAATTCAAGGCAAAAATAGAGCCGAACTTTATGACTATAGAAGAACTCTATGAAGGTAATTCTAAATCAGTAATTCCAGCAGATAGCCATGTTCAAAAAGTTAATGAGGTTAGCCCGATAAGTGATGATTTTAAAGAGCTTATGCTTAATCTAATGAAGGATAAAATGCAGGAATTAAATAAGTATGTATATCTTGAACAAAGCACGAAGCAAGTGATAATACAATTGCAAAAGTTAGAAAGAAATGGATACAAAGTCATAATCAATTAGCTTATATAATTTCCATTTTTGCTCTAGATCTTGGGGGTCAGAATTAAACGTAAAAACCTAAAAAAAGGGGTCAATTTTACTTGACAATCTACAGGGCTAAAAGAGCAGCATACAAATCAAAATACCTACAGTATAAAGACAAGCACTGAGGCACAAAATGGCGAAGAAAAAACAAATAGCTCAAGCGATAAAGCAAATGGACAAGATAAAGAAAAAGCAAACAATGGTAATGGCTATGGAAAATATGACAATCCAGGACAAGGTAACAAATATGGTGTATACAAAAACAGTGATGAACTAACATTAGAAC
>DAOUQG010000131.1 GCA_030625765.1 Thermohalobacteraceae bacterium
CTTTCTTCATCTTTACTTTCTTTGCTTTTGTAAAAAAAGACCTTACCAATACGTAAGGTCTTTCGTAATACTATCATTTTTTATGTTATAATTAGCATCATGGTGTTAATTTTAGTGCGTCTGTTATTTTTGTGAATACTGCTGAAAGGTTTCCAGTTAATGCTGTTATTACACCAACTACTACTATTGCTATTAATGCAATTATTAGTGCGTATTCTACCATACCTTGTCCGCTCTCATCGTTTATGTATGCCTTAAAATAGTTAAATAAATTCCTTAACATTTTTTACTCCCCCTTTTTTATTTTGTAATTAAATTATAACTTGTATAGTTTAAAAAAACTATCCTACAAAGGTAGGAAAATACCTAGTAAGATAGTTTTATATTTTAATATAATTAAAACAGTACTTTAGTCCTGCATAACCATAGGACTATATGCAAGATCAACTGTTTTATTAAACTTTACCCTTAAATACCTTTTCTACTATATTAAAGAAGTTTCTTAACATTAAATAATTCATTTAATACAAGCCAATTCTGTGGGAAATAACTACTTATAGTCCAGTAGCTCACTCCCCCAAGCCCATACTGATTTGCAGTCCTTAACTTAGCATCTATACTTCGAGCATCCTCAAACCATACCTCATGCTGTTTCCTGTTTGAATTATAATAATTATAATAAGGTGATTGTGCTTTTGTATCATATTTTATATATGCTCCAACTTTTGTAGCTAAATCAACTGCACCTGTATTAGTAATTGCCTTAGCTGCTGTTCCTTCTGTATAAGGAAGAGTCCAGTCATAGCCATAGTTTGGAATTCCCATGAAAATCTTTTCTCTTGGAATTACGCTTACTGCATAATCAAGAACTCTCTTCACTTGGTCTATTGGTGCTACTGCCATTGGTGGACTATAGGTATATCCCCATTCATATGTCATTAATATTACATGATCTGCTAATGCTCCATGAACAGGATAATCATGTGCTTCATAAAGCAACCCTGACTGTTCTCCTGAAACCTTAGGAGCTAAAGCTGTAGTTACAATATAACCAAGTGGTTCCAATCTACTTTTAACCTTTCTTAAAAAATTATTGTAGTCCTCCCTATTTTCTGGATAGATAAACTCAAAATCTATATCTAATCCATAGTAATTCTTTTCTTCTAATGTTTTTATTACATTATCTATCAATGTATTTTGAATTTCTTCATTTGTTAAAATAGCTTTTGCTAAATTGCTGCTAAACCCGCCTTCCTCTTCACTTATATTTGTTATAACCATAAGAGGTGCAACACCAGCATTCCTTGCAGCTTTTATCAATGGTTCATCATCTATACTTATAAGACTTCCATCAGGCTTTACTTGATAGCTAAAAATACTTAGATACGTCAAATAAGGTAGCGTTTTTCTTAAAACCTCCTTATTAATATTAGGAAATGCATATCCATTCACTTCTATAGTTCCAAGTTTTTTTGTTCTAGATGGTATAGTTATTATTTGTCCAGGGTAAATTTGCATAGGATTAGTTATTTGTGGGTTTGCATCTAATATTTCTTGTACTGATACACCGTATATTCTAGATATTTGGTAAAGAGACTGGCCTGGAGCAATTCTATGCTGCCTTATTCCTTCTAACACAACTATTGTTTGATCTGGTGTTAGACGATAAGGACTAGTCAATTCGTTATCACTAATTATTTTTGAAGCTGGTACGTTATATAATTGTGAAATTGAATAAATACTTTCACCTGGTTTTACAACATGAATAATCAACATAATCCTCCTTTCATCTTTGTTAATTCAATATATGCAGTACAATAATGATAAGGAACTAAAAACTCTATTTAGCACCTTTTAGCATATTACTTGCCTTTTTAATCTAATTATTATTCCTTTATCTTTATATTTTCTTTCCCATTATATCTATACATAAACACAGAAATCTATTATAATTAAATATATCTGTTATAATTTTGTAAAATTTGAAAAATTATTATAATGAGTCATAGACTTGTTATTTGAATATAGTATATATATTTATTTTTATTCATTTTTAAATTTTTGTGTAACCTTATTTATTCTTGTACATACTTATGATAGGTTAAAGGAGGAATTACATGAAACAAGAAGCATCTAAAAACAGACGCAATTATTTTCGTATATCTTTTGATAAACCTTTATGTTCTACCATGAGTATATCTTTAATTAACAACTGTCCAGTAAACACAGGGAAAACTAAGGTATGTATTGAAAATATAAGTGCTAGTGGATTAAAATTTGTATCTAATTTTAAAATGCCTATATCAAGGGATGTTATCATAAATTTTAATACTAAAATATTAAATCAAACAATACAATTTTCTGGTTGGATAGTTCGTAGAGATGAAATAGAAGAAAACATATGGGAATATGGTGTTCATTTTTTATCAGCTGAAAAAACTAGTTCAAAATATTTAGACCTTTTAAATAAGCTTACACTTAAGCTTAGAAAAAACACTGACAATGAGTGTTGTAGTTTTTGCTCAAAAGAAGATAGGTTAGAATGTATGAGATTGCAAAGGAAAGGAAATATTTAAATATTTATTCAAAAAGCCAGTGAAATTATAATGACGTAGATTTTATAATATCAAATCTACGTCATTAACATGTTAATCTTCTTTAATATAACTTGCAACTATTTCTCCATAGTATATAACATGGTAGTTGTTATTAGAGTAATACTTGTCTTTAATTTCTTTGTCTAACGTCCCTGGTTCCATAGCCTGCTTATAAACTACTTTGCATTCATAATGTAATTCACAATCACCTACTATTGGTGTAGATATAGCTTTGCCTTCCTCAGCTGTAAGATTACATTCTTTAAACTTATCTATATCTCTTCCTGATTTTGATCCACAAATAGATAATGCTTCTTTTAAATCCTTTTTTATTGGTATACTTACAGTAAATTCACTTGTTTTTTCAAGTAATTCATATGTATATCTTGAATATCTAACTTCTACTGTAAATATAGGTTTGCCCCATACAATACCAATATTACCCCATCCTATAATCATTGTATTTGCTTTATTTCCATCTTTAACAGTTAAAAAAGCTCCCTTCTTTAACCCCTCTATCATTTCATGTGAAAATTCGTTAAATTTAATATCTCTTTTCATAAATATATCTCCTCTTTCTATTCATTAGTGTTTTTCAAAATCGTCGTTTCATTTATATTAGACATTTTAACTATCTTAATATATTTTCAATAAACAATCTAATAACATCTGCACCTCCAATTGCAGTGCCTAAAACACTTCCTAAATTCGATAAAGCTATAACTAATAATATTCTAGTAACTTTATTTTTCCAAAAGCCTTTTATAGAGCTTACATCATTTGATAAATTTTCAAAATCCTCAACCTTTGGTTTTCTTATGAACGCTTCAACTATACCTGAAAACCAACCTGCTGCCAATACTGGGTTTAAAGAACTTATAGGAGCTACTACAAATGCTGTTAATATTGAAAGTGGGTGACCTAATGCTAGTAATGCACCAATTGCTGATAATGAACCATTCCATACTACCCAGCTAATTGTTTGATCTATTCCAGCATCCCTATTTGAGTAGAAGGTATAGCCAATAACACCTAATATAATTATTGGTATTATCCACCCAATCATTTTTACATACTTTGATTTTGGTGGCAATTTTGATAAAGCCTCTAAATCCTGTTCTTTATTTATTTCTTCTTTAATTCCAGGTATATGACCTGCACCTAAAACTGCAACAATTTTATTCCCTGGAGCTGTTTTAATTTTGTGGGATAAAAATTTATCTCTTTCGTCTATCAAAGCTGTTTTTAACTTAGGAAAGGACTTGCCTAACTCACTTAACATAGAAGTCAATATATCTTCTGATTTCATTTTTTCTAATTCTTCTTCAGTAATTTCTTCATCACTAAATATACTTAAGAATAGTTCAATGAACAATTTTATTTTCCCCCAAAATCCTATTCCACGCCAAATTCTAGAAAACGTGATATTGATATTTCTATCTGCAAGTACTAAATTTGCTCCTATTTCTTCTGCAGATTTAATTCCTTGAATCATTTCTTCTCCAGGATTTATTCCAAATTGCTTTGCCATTCGTTTCTGAAATGACGATAGTACAAGATTCACTAATAAAAATAATGATTTCTTCTGTTTTATAATTTTAAAAATATCTGTATTCTTCCATTTTTGCCCGTCAATAACTGTTTTATATCTTTGTTCATCTAATTCTACACATACTGTATCTGGTTTTTCCTCCTCTATGACCATTTTCACTTGTTCAGAGCTTTTTTTAGATACATGAGCGGTTCCAATTAATATTATTTCCTTTCCATTTATATGTATTCTATCTACATTTTTCTCTGTCATCTGTTTCCCTTCTTTCTAATAGTATATGATTTGTTTAAACTGTAATAAAGTATATCATAATATTGTTTTTCATTCTATTATGAAAATATGTTATTGTATGCAAAATTTAATTTACTGCAGCTTCAATTTGATTAAATAGTCTACTTACTCCTATGTACCAATTTTTATCTTCTGCATATTTTCTATTCACCCATTTAAATGGATCTACACCTTCAGGTCTATTTTTTAAAAGATTGAATACTGTTCTTGCTGCTACCTCAGATGAATCCTTGATATTAGTATTATACTTTTGCCAGCTTCCAAATACATTAAATGGATTGTTTGCAATAACTTTAGCCTTTTTATGACTTTTAGGTACAAAAGATTGCTCCTGCCCTGTTATAGCAAATAATATAATAGGATTTATACTAAACTCCTTTGCAGCATTAATTACTGTAGTAAAATATGGTTCTTCTGCTAATATTGAATTGCGAGATATTAGATAATTTCTTAATTTTTGTTGGTTTATATTTTTATACCTAAGAAAATCAGGAATATGTTGAAAATACTCAACTGTAGAATACTGAGTGTGATAACTGTCTTCTAAGGAATCATAAATACTACTAAGCTTTATCATATCTCTTTTATCTATCAGATTATTCTCTTCAATATTTATTTCTAATGAATAATCTTTGCCACTAACTTCATTTATAACATTTTTATTAAAATGAATATTTTTACCTATAGCTATGATTAATAGTAGTATTACTACATTAATTACAACGTATATTCTACTTTTTTTCTTATTATTAATTATCGATGTATATTTTAATATTTTGCTTTTTATAAAATCATAGTAATATGTAAATCTATAATTATTATTTTCTAATCCTTCATCAAAAAGTGCTTCTCTCAATATTTTAACATTTTTCTGAGTGTGATTTGTGTTATAATTTTGTAAAGGTATATCAGAAGTAAAAGCTAAATAACCATTCATAATCTCTCTATTAACAATGCTTTCAACATTATTATTAACCCATATAGTTAGATTTTCAATTAATTCTTCTGTTTTATTTTCAAAATTAGTACAAGTAAAAAACACATCTGATTTTTTAATACAATTCCTATTTTCATATATAAATGTCTTGATCAGACTTTTCTTGATTTTTTGCTTATACTTTTCACTAAATTCATCTAAATTCCTATCTATAGTTCTATATAAAGCACGAGATAATAAAGATGCTCTATGTTTGTCATCAGCATATGGTACAATTCTTTTTATGTCATCTCTAATTCTAGTTATATCATCTCTACTAAGAATTTTATTTTTTTTTAATTCATTTATAAAAGATTCCATAACTCTTCACCTTTGTATAGAATTATTTGATTAATTTTAATAATTCTGCATAATATAAGTAGATTCCTGCAAAATATAGCAAAACTAATTACAGATGGAGTTTTTACCCCATCTGTAATTACTAAATCAATTATTAAAAATTATTATAGGAATTTTGCTCTCATTTCAGATTGCCTTCCACAGCTTAATTTTCCTTCCTTGCATTTTCCATAAATACATGAAGGTAATGCATTTTCATATAAGATACCTGATAGTTTTCTTAATATTTTTAGTTTCTTTATTGATAATTCTCTAATTTCCCACTGAGCATTTAAGCAAATTCTTTCAGCTAACATATTAGTATCAATTCTAGCATTTGTAGCAATAATTAATTTTATCTGGTCTGCATTTAATATGAAAAATAATGCCTTATCTAATCCATATTTTTCGTAAATATACATTCTAAATCTTTTCACTTCATTTGCCAACTCTATGTATTCATTGTGAAACTTTGATTTTACAATTGTAGGTGGTATCGTAACGGATCTATTTTGATCAATAATAATATTTTTAAGAGGTTCTCTATAATTTTCAGAAAGTCTATGCCTTATTTGTTGATGATAAGTAACCATACTACACATCATACCAAAAGTTGTTCTAGCCTGTTCAGAGATACTCTCATGACCATAACCAAGAACTCTTCTAGCTACATTGGTAGCCTTATTTTTTGCATCATCCTCACATTTTACTAATGTTTCAGATGGTGTTCTAGCTTGAGTGCTTGTTAGTGCTCCTAACCCTACTGTAAGGTCTAGATCATCAAAAGCTTCTAGCAAAATTATATTATTCTCAGTATTAATTTTATTCAACTGTTCAATATAATAGGTTTCAACCAATTCTTCATTAGCATTATTCTGACTAGGTAATAAGCTAAGCAAGCTATCAGGTATATATGAATCTAATTGCATCTTAAATTCCACAAATATAGACGAGTATTTTTTATCTGTAATCAGATAATATAAATCAAATAATTTGTCACCTGTCATTGTACAATATAGATTTGTTTTCGTAGATAATGGTAATAAGTATCTCGCATCCTCAATTGAAATTCCAAATTTGTAATTATCTATTTTAGGTCTCCCTTTAAAATCTCCTTCTTTAAGCTCGGACATTCTATTATAGAGGCTATATAACTTGCTAGTCAATTCTTTTGCCGTCTTATAATCGTTTATATCTAAATCAGGTAAAACATATGAATCTTCTCCCATAGTTACATATCTTTGGCTTTGTTGAACATATGAATCTTTTAGTTCACAAAGTAATGTACTTTGAATACGATTTATTTCTTCTGCAATAAAAGAAATACTTGCTGTTTTTAATATTTCCTTAAGTATATATTCGTTTACATCCTTAATATTATCTTGTATCCAATTATCAACTTTATCAAGTCCGAAATGCTCAAATTTACTAATTTTCATTCTTTTCCTCCTCGTAATTATAAATATACTCCTATTATAACATGATATATTTACATTACTAATAAAAATTTTTATTAAATTATAACACAAATATTTATCAATTTGTATAAATTTTTACATATTGTGGCAATACAGTTCACAAAAACTTATAAACTATGCTTATTTTTCCATAATTATTGCTTTTTTTCATAATAATTGATAAATTATAATTATACATTTTTTGTTTGGGGGTGAAAATATTGTCACTTGTTCAATTGTCAAACTACTTGTCTAGCCAGAAACAGAACTTAAAAAAATTGGTGCAAGTCTTATCCAAAAGCTTTAAATATGTTTCAATTTTAGGTATTGATACAAATGGAAAAAAATATATAGTTCAAAAAACTGGCATTAGTATAAATGATACATTTTGGTGTGAAAGAGGTTTTGTGGTTCGAGTGCATAATGGAATTAATTATACGGAGTTCTCATTTAATAATTTAACTGAAGATAATTTAGATAGCTTGATAAAAGACATGAAAGATAAAGTTGAGCAGAATTTAGAAAGATTAAAATCATCTTCTATTAAAATCTCCTCATATCCAGTTATAAAAGATAAAGAAATGGAAAAACAATTTAATGGAAGTGTGAAAATCCTTCCAGACGAAGTTAACATAAAAGATAAAATCTACAAAATGACAGAGATTAGAGATAAAGCTCTTAAAATTTCAAAGTATCTTGTAGACTTTATAGTTGCATATGAAGAAGTACACATTTCTAAAGTTTTTGTTACTAATCAAAAAATGTTGGAACAATCATATATTTGGAGTGAAGGAAGATTTACTGCTATTGTTAGAAAAAATAACAATACCGAGTATTTTTACAAAACTTTTTCTGGTCTTAAAGGCATAGAATTACTAGATGAGATGGAAACAGAATATGAAGATGTAGTAGCTATCGCCATAAATCTACTAGATTCTGAAAAAATTAAACCAGATGAATATGACATTATCTGTGACCCTAGCATTGCTGGATTAATCGCACATGGAGCATTTGGACATTCTGTTGAAATGGACATGTTTGTTAAGAATAGATCAAAAGCATCCGAGTATTTTAATAAATCAATAGCATCTGACATGGTAACTATTCATGATGGTAATACAATCGTTAATGATGTAGGATCTTATATGTTTGATGATGAAGGAACAATT
>DAOUQG010000135.1 GCA_030625765.1 Thermohalobacteraceae bacterium
ATGAAGA
Organism: Thermohalobacteraceae bacterium; assembly: GCA_030625765.1. Classification (GTDB taxonomy): domain Bacteria; phylum Bacillota; class Clostridia; order Tissierellales; family VENL01; genus DAOUQG01. The sequence continues at coordinate 8 of DAOUQG010000135.1, forward strand.
TATTGAAATTTATGCTGGTGATACAGTTAACTTCTACCACACTAACGAAAACAACGAAGTTGACACTGTTATTACAGATGCTGACAACGTAAGTGGAAACAAGTTAACTCTTAAGTTTACAGACAACAACTTACCTGAAGGTACTGCATATATTTATGTAGCTAAGAAAGCTGTAAATGACCTTTGGGACAACACTAACGCTAAACAAATGATAGCAGTTGAAGTTGCGATAGACGAAGATGCTCCTACTTTATGTAAAGTAGAAGTTAAAACTCAAACTCAAATCAAGCTTACTTTCTCTGAAGACGTAGCAGATGTTGAAAGAGCAGACTTCACAGTTCTTGACGAAGATGGAAATGAATTAAGAGTAAGAAGCGTTGCAGTTAGTGATGAATATGTAACTGTAAATTTCTTTGATAACTTAAGTGGAGTTCATACTATAGCTATTGAAGGTATCGAAGACTTAGCTGGAAATGAAATAGATAAGACTACTGATAACTTTAAAGTTAATGACTTAGTAGATCCTGTTTTTGCTGACTTCAAAGCAGTTCTTTATAATAAGGGAATTAAAGGTCAGATGGTTAAAATATCATTTGGCGAAACAATGGCTACAGAAGGTAAATACTCTGTATTAGACGTTGAAAAGTATGTTATAGATGGATATGTATTAGCAGACCTAGATGTTCCTGCTACAATTGATCTTGTAGACGGTGGAAAAGCAATTGAAATTACTGTACCATCATTATTAGATGATGCTGATGGAGTAAACTTAACTGCTACATCTCTAAAAATGGCAAGAGTAGCTGACTCTTCTGACAACTACACTGCTGAGCTTACTGAAGATATAGCTGTAGTAAGTACTTATCTTGAGTCAGGAACAGTAAACATCAAATATGTTGATGCTATTGACGTTAACACAATTGCAATCACATTTACTGATGAGTTTGCAGCATTTGACATAGATGATTTAATTCTTTATGCTGAAGTTGTCAATGCTGGTTATGCAGTTGCTGACGATACTGAATTAACAGTTGCTAAAGTAAGCTTAAGTCTAGATGCTTCTGACAGAACAGTTGCAACAATCACTATAGATGAAGATCTTGATTTTAATGGAACTTATGGTGGCAATGCAGTTAAAGTTGCAACAGTAGGTTCTGTAAATTCAGTAAATAATTACGGTGAAAAATTAATAGCTGGTTATGTTTTAGGTGAAGCTTACGTAACAGCAGCTGATTATATCACTCCAGCAGTAGCTACAGATGCTAATGGATATGATAAAGTATATGCTCTTGACAATGGTTCTAATGGTAAGATTGATACATTAGTAATTGAGTATGAAGAAGCTATGAATGCTGCTATAGTAAACAAATTCAGCTATACAGTAGAAAACATCACAGTAACTGATATCTTTGTATCAGATGAGGCTACTGTAGCAGGTGCAATATATGATGCTACTCCTGCTGATGGTAAATTTGTTGTAATCACACTTGATGAAAATGATTCAGATTTAATTGTTGATACAACTTATGTTCCAACAGTAGACCAAGTTCTAGACATTTATGATGCAAATGAAAATGTTCTTGAAGCTGGTGCTCTATTAGAATCTATGGATAATGCAGCTCCACATGTTACTGCAAGCAATATAGCATTTACTGATGATACAGTAGGAGTAGGAACAATTTCTGGTAGCATTACTTTTGATGCTGCAACTGATGAAACTGATATCGTTAAGTATGTTGTAACAATAACTGATGGTGCTAAAACTATAAAATATAATATAGCAGCTAATGGTAGTGCAAACTACGAAGTAGTTATAATACCAACAACAATCTCAGGTGCTACAACAATTACAGTTGATGCTGAAGATGCTGCAGGCAATGTAAACAGCACTCTTCCTGCATTTAGTGTGACAGATCTTTAAAATTAGTATATCAAGGGGACGTTTCCTCTGATATATCGAATTAACAAATAAAAAAAGAGAGGATTAACCCTTCGGGGTTGGTTCTCTCTTTTTTTATTTTTCCATTGACTGTAGCATTGACCGTAGAGTCAATTCTTAGGGCTTCCGAACATGCCACGGGGACGCATGCCGCGGGGACGTTTCGTTCATGCCGCGGGGACGTTTCGTTTGTCATTTTTCCACTCTTTTCATCACGAAGCACAGATATGGTTTCCTTGCTTCCTTTATAAATGAAACTAAGAATAATTAACCTTAGAGTTGTTTTTTTAGAAAAGGACAAAGTTATAGCGACTGTATACCTATATAATTACTAGTTATAGGGGCATATAGTTATTTTTTTATTTAAATTATTAGAAATAAAAGATAGATTGAATATAACTGATATTAGACTAATATAATTATAATAGTTTATAGTAAGGAGAGATTTAAAATGAAAAGCAAAATCACTTTGATTATGACTGTTATAATTATATTATTTACTACTATATTAACGACTGCGGGAAGTAGAGCAATCATGATAAAGTTTGATGGTAAATACATAAAACATGAATTAAATCAAGTATCTATTTCAAATGGCATACCAATTATTGACATAAAAGTGCTTGAGGAGAAATTTAGATTTGAGTATGTTTATGATAAAAAATTTAAAAGAGTAAAGGGAAAAGTCTATGGTAAAGAAATTTTGTTTAGGATAGCTAATAAATATGCTTATATCAATGATAAAAAAATAACTCTTCAATCACCTCCAGTTATAATTAATGGCAATATTATGGTGCCTATAGATTTAATTAGAAAAGCATTTAGTGCAAAAGTTACTTGGGATAAAACAAATAGAATCATTAATATATATAGTGATAATATAATAAATATACATTTTATTGATGTAGGTAAAGGTGAATCTATATTTATAGATTATAAAGATTACGATATTTTGATTGATTGTGGCATGAAAAATCAAGGCAAAACAATTGTTAATTACTTAAAGAATGTAAATACTGATGATATAGAATTGTTTATTACCACTCAATCTGATTTTGAGCATATTGGTGGTATAAAAGAAATTATGAGCAATTTTAATGTAAATAAGTTTATTTTCTCAGGTACTACTATAGAGAAAGAAGAAATTAGAAAAAACATTATTTTTATGCCTTCTAAAAATTCAGTATATTTAATAGAAGATAAAGACTTAACTTTTGATTTAGGGAATGGAGTATTCTTTAAAGTATTAGAAACGGGAGATAATTATAAAAATATAAACAACAATAGTGTAGTTACAATGCTAGAGCACAATGATGTAAAGATATTATTTACAGGGGATATAGAAAAAGATGTAGAGCTTAGAAATCTTGGTAAGTTTACTGATGTTGACATATTAAAGGTTGCTAATAATGGTAAAATCACTTCCACATGTAATGAGTTTTTAGATTTGGTGAAACCAGAAGTAGCTGTTATATGTTCTGGGGTACATAATGAGGACGAGAACAATGAAGAGGAAATTAATAATTTATCACCAAGTAAAGAAGTAATAAATAGATTAAATGAAAGAGATATAGAGGTTTTTAATACTAAAGATAATGGTAATATAGTTATTACCATTGATGGAGAACGATATTCGATTAACACAATACCAATAAATGGAGTATTTATTAGACAAATTGACTTTATAAACCGTTCAATCATTTTATACAATAAATCTTATAAACACCAAGACTTATCAAACTGTATAGTCACAGACAAAACTGGGGAAAAAGTATATTATTTAAAAGAAGGTTCTATAGTTGAAACTGGATATCAAAGGATATTTGAGTTGGTTGAAGCTAGCGAAGAAGAGCAGACGAAACCAGATGAGAAAAAAGAGTGGATTTTTAGAGAAAACTTTATAAGTGATAAAGGAATTTTATATGACCAAAATTGGAATAAACTTGACGAGTATGATTAGAATTACAATAAAACTTTCCAGAAACGTGCCATGGGTAAGTAAGGGGAGGGTCTTGTGGATTCTGTTGCATATTCATCATCCTTTTTATCAAAAAATATCCTAAAATAAAGTGCTTGTGAGTCAAAAGACAACACAAAACAAACGTTCGCATAATATTGATAAGAAAATATACATATGATATAATGGAAAAGTAAGGAGGACTGAGGATATGAATGATAAAACTTTTGAATTGCTCGAAAAACTGTATGTAGAATTCACAGGTTTGAAGAACGAAATGAATGACAGATTTACTGTAGTTGAAAACAGATTAACTAAAGTTGAAATGCAACAAGAAGGAATAATAGATAAAGTTACAGAAGCTTATGAAGCAATAAATACACTATCAGAAACCAATGACAAACAACATAAAGAAATAATGAATGAGCTAAAAGGCGATATAGGAGTTATAGAGCTTGCAGTAGGGAGGATAGCAAAGTAAAAAGCTATCTTTTTTTCTTTTTGAGAAGTTAATCGCAATCGAATGTCGCAAAACATAGATTTTGAGAGGTTGGCTCTTAGAATAGTATCCTTGAAACAAGAAGAACTATGTTTTGACTCTGACGTTCGTTAAAAAAAGTCATGTCGTTCAACCAGCTGAAAGAATATATTTATTTAATAATCAATTATATGTTAAAGAAGGATAACCTATCATAAATATAGAATATAAATATATAACTTCGGGTTATGTAAAATCATGCCTAGATAAATGATATTTTTAGGTGTAATACCGAATATTATCATATAATATGAAAAACATTTAAAACGGCAGTATTATATCGAAGGAGGGAAAAAATGTTTAAAAAATCTCTTTGCGTAACTATTTTACTAGCTTTGTTTTTAGGAATACTTGGTACACAACCTGTAAGAGCGGAAGAAAGCTATGATGTTAGTGTTAGTACTTATAAAGAATTTTATGATGCAATAAAAGATTCAATGATGGATTTTAAAGATAAGATATCAATAAAGGTAAATAACTATGATAGTAATATCTATAATTATCAGGAAACTATGAATCAAATCATAGATGATTATCCAGAAATTTATTATCACTATGGTGATAGTTCTGCGGGAATTAGAAGCTATTATTCATTTCAAACACATAGAATTATTGATATATATTTTAGATATCGAGGTTCGAAGGATGAACTCAACAATCTTGTAGAAGCTCCAAGTTACATGAAATTTAAAGAGGTTTTAATAAACAGACTCGATGCCTTCGATGAAAATCTACTGATAAAGATATACAATTATGATGAATTACAGTATGATATTAGTAACGAATTTTTTTCAATACTAAGTTGCATTCCGGATTTAGACTATGGTGTTAATAGTTGGAATAGTATGGTATATGGTAGCGGTGAAGATAGAATAGTAGAGTTACATATTAGTTATAGTTTTTCAAAAGAAAAAATGGCTGAAATGAAGGAAGCTGTAGATGTAAAAGCTAAAGAGATTATTAATAAAGTAATAAAGCCAGAGATGAAGGATTATGAAAAGGAGCTGGCATTACACGATTACATTATAAATAATGCAGAATATAACACAGAATATATGGAAGAAAACGCTGTTCCTGAAGATGAACATACGCCATATGGTGTTTTGGTCAAAGGCAAAGGGGTGTGCTCAAGTTATGCAAAGGCTATGCATAAGCTTTTGAATATGGTTGGAATAGAAAGTATGCTTGTTACTGGAACTGGAAATGGTGAGCCTCATGCTTGGAATATTGTAAAAGTTCAAGGAAGATATTATCATTTAGATGTTACGTGGGATGATCCTGTTTCAGTTGATGGAGAAGCAATATTAACTCATGATTATTTTAACTTAACTGATATTCAAATGTCTAATGATCATAGTTGGAGTATTACGGACTATCCACAGTGTGATAGTACATTATATTCTTACAGTAATATAGAGAAAATATTATCTGGGAATTTAACTCTGAATGGTTCTGTAGAGGATTCAGGTGATAAATCAGTAGAAGAATTACCAAACGATACTATTGTAATAGGAGATAAAGCTTTTAGTTTAGATTATGCAAATAATTTAGATAATATTGATATCGTTTATGGAACTGTGTTCCAAGAAGGGACTGTAGACATTTTTATAAAAATAAACGATAAATGGCTTAATTCAGATGGTAGTAGTGTAAATATTGAGGATATACCTGATGTAGAGTATACAAACGATGGTTTTAATTATATAACATATAATTCAATTGAGGGAGATTTAACTCAAAAAGATATTATCACAGTTACTGTAAATGAGCTTTTATTTGGTGAGGAAATAATTGTAGATATCGAAATAATTGGAGAAGAAGATTATCCTACATTAAGCAAATATAGTATATCAGAGATCGACACTATTGAAAACATAGGAAATAAATTATATATTTTTCCTAGTAAAAGTGCTGGAGATGTAATTCAGGTACAGCTTTATACTGTGAAAGAAGAGTTAATAGATACTATGAATTTAGTTATCTCAGAGTATATTTCTGAACCAACTAATTTCACAGCGACTGCAATTTCAGACAGTGAGATTCAGCTTTATTGGGATAAAGTTGAAGATGCAGATTATTATTACGTTTATAAGAGTTATTCACTTGATGGAGAATATAAGCCATACATTGATGAAAATGGAGAAAAGAGAAAGTTATATTGGTATGAAGATTATTGTATAAATGTATATGATGTAGAAGAAAATACTACACTTTATTTTAAGGTTACTGCTGTAAAGGATGGCATAGAGTCTGAGTATAGTAACATTGTATACGCTACAACTTTTGGAAATACTTCTTTCAAATGTTTAGAAATAGTTCAAAATGGATATCTTTACGATTATAAAAGTGCTATAATAAAAAAGGCCTTTGAAGGGTATTTTGACAATCCAACTTGGATATATTTTAAATCTCAAGAGGATGATGATGTAGTTGAATTTACAGGAGAAAGTCATTATAATAACCAGCCTGTAACTATCTTAATTCAGTTTACAGTTGATGCTCTGGAACAAACATTTTATATAAATTATAAAGGGCAGGATGGAGAAGAATTGAGTTTTACCAATTGGGCAACGTTGCTTAATAGTATTTATGGTGAGTAATAGACTTTCATATAGATTATTAGGTAAAAGAAAGCTTTGAAACTTTTGGTAAAAGGTAATTAGAAGAATGCGAAGGAACTATGAATATTGTTTTTTCATAGTTCCTTAATTGTTTTTTAAGAATTTTTTACTTACCTCTTTTATAGTACATCATTACTAATTTTCACATATTTGAAGGATTTATAAATTAAAAATAGAATAAATAGTAATATGAAATATAAGTAAGAGGAGGCTGTTAAATGAGCTTTTCAAATAGTAAAAAATTAAAAACAATTTCAGTATTGCTTGTAGTATTATTTATAGTATCAACAATGTCTGTATATGCACAAGAGTTTACTGATGTACCCGACGATTTTTGGGCTGTAGAATACATAACAAAGGTAAACGAATTAGGAATAATTACAGGATACAATGATGCAACCTTTAGACCAGATAAAAACGTAAGCAATTTGGAAGCAATAGTTATGATTTCGAGATTATTAGAATTAAGTGAAGAATTGGCAAATAAAGCTATTGAATATAATAAAGATTTTCTTGAGGAAATAGACTTGCCTAACTGGGCTGAGAAAGGAGTTGCGATAGCTTTATCATCTGGAATTGTATCAGAGGGCGTTATGAGAAATATTGTAGAAAATGGTATTTATGAAGATATTGAAAAGATAGATGCATGTATATATTTAGTTAGAGTTATGAATTTGGAGGAAGAAGCAAATAATAAGACACTTGTAGCTTTGTCTTTTATTGATGCTATGATGATATCCGCTAAATCATCGGCGTATGTTGATGTGTTAATTGAAAAAGGTATCATAAGTAGACAAGGAGATAATGAAGGTAAATTTAAACCCCAATCACCTGTAAATAGAGCTATTATGGCAAAAATGCTTTCTCTAGCCTATGATTATATTGACCAGAATGATGAAAATAAACTTACAGTATCGTTTGAAGATGATGTAAATGATATTGTAAATCAAGATAATAATGAAAATAACAATAATGATGCTGCTGAAGATATAGAAGGAACAACAGAAAATGAACAAGACACTATTACTCATAATATTTCTGGAACAATAACTGGAATATTAAAAATAGAGGATACAATAAATGTCAAAATCCAGAAAGATAATGGGGAAGAAAAGATTTATCAAGCAGGTTCTGACGCTAAAACA
>DAOUQG010000080.1 GCA_030625765.1 Thermohalobacteraceae bacterium
CACAACTAAAACTAATGCAATAATTTTTTTGTTCATTTTTAATTCCCCCTTGATATGTGTTAATTTTTGCACTAAATTTAAAAATCTTATTTTTATTGTGTCTAAATAAAGTCACCACTTATATATTACATTTTTATAGAAATTTTGACAACATTTTTTGGAACTTTTATTATATATTTTTTATAAAAGGATACCTAGTGTTACTAATTAAATTAAGCAGATACATGTAAATCTCATTATTGGATATTATATAATTGATATCTCTTTTTATTATACATAAATTCTGATATACTAGGTTGGTGATATAAAAATTATACAATATGTATTCTATGTGAAAGGTGAATTATAATGACAAAGTTTAAAGATCTAAACCTTAGTGATGACATCATAACCATACTGAAAGCTCAAGGAATAAATAAACCAACTCCAATCCAAGAACAAAGCATCATGTTAATAAAGGATGGTAATGATGTAATAGCTGAAGCACAAACTGGTACTGGTAAAACACTCGCTTTTTTACTTCCAATGTTTGAAAGTATGCGTGCTGATATAAATACCATTCAAGGCTTGATTGTCACACCGACAAGAGAGCTTGCTATACAAATAACTCAAGAGGCTAAGAAGCTTAGACAAGCTAAATCCTTGAACATTTTAGCTGCATACGGTGGCAAAGATATTGGTGCACAGCTAAAAAAACTTAAAGGTAACATTCATCTAGTAATCGCAACTCCTGGTAGACTTTTGGATCATCTTCGTAGAGATACAATTAATTTGGATAAATTGAAAACATTTGTATTGGATGAGGCTGATCAAATGCTACATATGGGTTTTAAAAACGAAGTTGAAGCTATTATTAATCAAACACCAAAAAAACGTCAGACTCTTTGTTTTTCAGCAACTATGAACTCTCAAGTTAAAAAACTCGCTTATAAGTATATGAATGATCCAAAGCTAGTAATTATAGAAAAAGAAGAAGTTACTCTTAGAAATATCAAACAAGCGCTAGTAGAAACTACCGATAGAAGAAAACAAGACGCTTTATGCAAGGTTTTAGACGAAGACAATCCATTTATGGCAATAATATTTTGTAGAACCAAGAGAAGAGTTGATACTCTAGACGAGGCACTTTACAAAAGAGGATATAATTGCCAAAAACTACACGGTGGTTTAACTCAAGCAAAAAGAGAAAGAGTTATGAAAGACTTTAAGAATACTGACATTCAGTTCTTGATTGCCACTGATGTAGCAGCTAGAGGACTAGATATTAGTGGTGTTACTCACATATATAACTATGATATCCCTGAAAACGCAGAGAGCTATATACATCGCATAGGTCGAACTGGAAGAGCAGGAGAAAAAGGTTACACATGCCTCTTCGTAGCTCCAAAGGATAGAAGTATATTAAATCAGATAGAACATGAAATTAAATTCAGAATACCTAGAAGGATATTGGAGCTTTCAATTGATAATAACATGAAATCTGAACAAAAAAATAAATCATCAAAAAAAAGATATGGAAAAAAGATAAATTCTGACTCTAATAAAAAGTCTTATAAATCTAGTAGGAAAAATATGAAAAGCCGATAGGATAAATATTCTGCTAAGTTTATATTTGATAATCATTAATAACTTAAACTAGAATACTTCTACAAAAAAAGGTCTTTCATCAAAATGGAAAGACTTTTTTTGTAGAAGTATATTCTTCTTAAACTACAAATCCATACGAAAACTATATTTTTTTAACCACTCTTTTCTTTCCTTGTAATCAGGCATTATTTTTTCTACTAAACTCCAAAATTCTTTTGAATGATTCATATGTACTAAATGACACATTTCATGGACTATTATATAATCAAAAACCTATTTTGAAAATACCTTCCATATCAAGATATTTATTCTTACTATTCTTTCTCAGAAAACTATCCTAAAATATAAAATTTTGAATATATATTTTATAAGAATGTTCATAGGAGGACGATCGTAAATGAAATTGGAACCTAACAATATGATTGAAATATCAGGTGTTTCAGGTATCTTTCCTTCATTTTCTAAATACTTTAAACAATTACATATACAAAACGTTCTTGCTCTTGATAGCGACAAGCCTGATATTAAGGATTTAATGAGAGTGTCCGTAACACCTATAGTGAATAACTCAATGTTAATTAAAACACCAAGAATCAAATCTATTGAAGGTAAATTTTTATCAGGTTCAAAATTAGTAGCTGATGGAAAATTGAAAATAGAATTAGAGTACATGTCTACTATCGTTCCTAATAGTACTCATAAAACTAATATTACCATACCATTTAATAATGGCGTAGTTTTAGATGAACAGATAATATGTGATTCAGAAATCAAAGTAGATGTTTTTATTGAGGATATTTATGTTCATCAAGTAAGTAATAGAAAATTTTTTATTAGTATACTATTATTACTGAACGTAACAAATTAAAAATTTATACTAGGGAGTGTATTTGAAGTGCTAGGATGTCAAAATAAAGATATAAACTACTTTTCATACCTGTCATTAGGAGAAACAATCTCTTTGCCTGATACCTTGCCAAATATAAAACAAATTGTTTCATATATCATTGAATCTGAAATCATATCTATAAAGACTATAGATTCAATGAAAGGTTTATCAATTGAAGGACAATGTTTATCTGGAAAAAAAATCATCCTACAGGTTAAGCTAAAACAAAAGCTTCTTTATGTTGGTGATGTTCCAGAAAAAACTATCCATACTTTTCAAAATGAATATTATAAAAGTGCTACTATAGCCATACCATCTATTATCAAAGGATCAGATCCTGAAAAATTAATTGAAAACAAATATCTACAGACTAATATAGAGCTTGAGGATTATAAAGTAAAAAAAATTGACTGTCGTACAATTTTTAATAGTGCCATTATGTATATATATACTACTCTTATCCCTACGCATGAGCTCTGCTACTGCGTTTATAGAAATAAATCTTCAAGCAACATTTTTATTAGTTTTGAAAATGGCTTAAGTATTAAACAGCTGACTTTTAGCAGCAATAATAAAAACATTAAACCATTATGGTCTCCAGATGGCAGCAAAATAGCCTTTCTTTCAAATGAAAATAATAAGAGTGACTATTATTTGCTATACGTTTATTATTTGAAAAATTCAACTGTAAAAAGAATTACAGATATTAGTGAATTTGATTGTATTTACGGTTTTAATTGGTCCTCAGATGGTAGACATATTGTCTTTTCAGGGTCTAAGAATGAGCAAAAAGATATATATATAGTAGATATCAATATTTTAGAGTATACTCAATTAACCTTTGGAACTGGAAATGTAAATAGCTTTTTCCCTAAATGTAGTCATAACAGTAATAGGATAGCCTTTTTAGAAAATATCTCTGGTATTACAAATCTATGTATAATGAATATGAATGGCTTAGACTTAATGAGATTAACACTACCAGGGCATATTCACAGCTTTAACTGGGATGTAAGTGAAAAAAACATTGTTTGCATTATTGATAATGATGGTAAAAGTGATGAAATCTTAGTTGTCAATACAATGAATGGTGAATTTCACAGCTTGAAAATTCCTCAAAAAATTATAAACATTAAGAAAGCTTGTTATTCACCCTGCAATAATTACATATCTTTTATAGGTTCAGATTTTGTAAAAGAAGATATTTTCATTTATGACATAAAAACATTAACAACTTCTAACCTTACAAAAAATCCTCGAAACGCTAAAATTAGCGACCTCATATGGAAAACAGACTCTTCAGATTTATACTATGCAGCTAACACACTTCAATACTTTAATATTCATTCTATTTCAATAGATGGAAAAAACAAGCACCAAATCACAAATACAATTTGCACTAATATAAAGCTGAACTATCGTCCAAGAATAGTATGATAAAAAATATAAGGAATCTGCTTATTTAGAGGATTCCTTTTTATACAAGAAGAAAAAAATCAGTACCCGATTGACTCATATACACTTACGAGTTTTCTTATAGCATTATTCCAATTATACTTTTCTATCTGCTTCTTCTGCTTTTCTAGAAGATTTTTTATATAAATCTGTTTAATATTAATAGCTTCTAGTATAATATCCTTTGTTTCATTTTTGTCTTTTGAATTTACTACATAGATCTTATTATTAAATATTTCTTGTACACTTGGAGTGTCATTACATATTACGATTTTATCACACGCTATCGCTTCAAGAGTAGTAATTGGAAAACCATCATATTCTGAAAAGTTTATAAAACACTTAGATCCATTATAAAAAAACGGCATCTCCATATAATTAACCCTTCCAGTAAAAATTACTGACTCTTCAACTCCAATGCTTTTAGCTAACCGCTTAAGTTTTAAGTAATACTCTTTACGTTTTCCATCACACTTTCCAACAATAACTAGCTTTAGATTATCTGAATTCCTTTTTATGCTTTTAAATACCTCAATTAATGTTTCAATGTTTTTCCTTGGATGAATACTTCCTACATATAGTAAGAATTCATCTTCAATTTGATACTTACTTTTTAAAAACTCCCTGCATTTATCTTCTTCCATAGGTTTAAATATATGAGAAACACCTGGGTAAATTACTTCTATTTTTTCCTGAGAAACATTAAACTCCTGAATAAGCTGCTTCTTAATAAAATCTGAAACTGAAATTATTTTGTCTGATTTTTCAAGCGATACAGGAAAAATTTTGTGGAATTTTGTATAATATTTTTCATCAACGTACTGTTTACTAATTGCAGGTAATATATCATGAACAGTTATTACTTGTCTACATTCTTTATTTTCAGGTATACTAAAACCATTGTTGGGAGAATGATAAATTGATATTTTATTCTCTAAAATAAAATCCTCTAATTTACGATATTTATTTTCCCTTCTGTTTAATATCAAATTTCTATATTCAATATTTCTGTGCTTATCCCATTTTGATACGTGAGTAGACTCGTCCCATAGAAGTGTATATTTAGGTTGAGGAAATAATTCAAACAGGTTATCTAGCATTTCATAAGTATAAGTATATAAACCTGTTCCATGTAAATGAGTAACTCCAAAGCCATCAATACATATTTTCATTTTTTTCACCTCACAGATACTCTTCCTCTAAGTCAATTAATCTGTTATCTATCTCTCTTTTATCTTCATTATCGAGAGAATACTCTGATAACACCATTTCCCTAAAATTTTGTTCTAATTCATGATCTTCAATTAATGGTTTAACATCATATTTTTCTATATTACTTACTTTCTCAAATCCTGAATTTGAACTATTTTCATCATATTGCACATCGACCAAATATACTGAATGACAATAAATGTTCCTATCTGTTAACAGATCAAAGTATGCATCTATAATATAAACTTTAATATTATTTATATATTTTATTTCATTGGGTAGTTCAACAAAAGTATTATATGGTACGTGTAAATGAATAATATTAACTTTTTCTGAATCATCATTTTCAGTATAAATAATCTTATATTTTTTCACTCCATCTATTACAATAATTTTACCTAAAGGCGTATGAATAGTTCTATTTGATTTAATTTCTAAGTTAATCATAATCTCATATATGCTCTTTACTGATGGATTACCATCTGGTACAAAAATAGTTTCAATATCAGAATATTCAATAATTTGACCTCTTATTTTCTTAGGTAATTCTGTCTCAGGTGTTATACCTAAAATCTTTACAAAATTTCTTACTATCTCCAAATATTTCACCTCCATATAAAAATATATTATTGTCCAAATGCTTTTATTATAAATTCTAAAAAATTTTTGCCCTCACATATAGAATTTATCAGCATATTATGGAATAATGGAAAATAAAAATAATATAAGGTCACTATTAAGGAGGAAGAGTATGGGATCTAGATTGGTAAAATTCAACGTAAAACCAAACGAAAACGAACAAATAGAAGCTATCGTAAAGGTACCTGAAGAACCTAGGAGTGTTATTCATGGAATAGTAAAGGATCACACAGGAAAAATAGTAAAAGATGCAGTTGTAAAGCTATTTGAACTCAAACACCCTCCATGCAATATGAAGCCTTTAACTCATACTTTTACAGATAAATGTGGTCAGTTCTTATTTGGTCCTCTCTGCCCAAACAAAGTATATGTAATTAAGGTTTGGATTGACAACGTAAAAATACGGAAAATTGTTATTGATGATGATAATTGTGAAGATGAATGTGATGATAGTTGTCATGATAACTGTAAAGATGGATGCAAAAATAGTTATTATGTAACTTTCAACAATGAATATGAGGATGAATAAAAAAACATTTATAATTACGTAGCTGTTAGAGCAGTTTTAAAATACTTACTTATAAAAAATAAGCAAAATAAACATTTATTTTGCTTATTTTTTATGTCATGTTTATGTCAAATGATAACATCAATAAATATACTTATATTTTCATACATTGTATGTTTATCTATAATAGCTATATTAATATCCTCTATGTATCCTTGGACTTCATATCTGTCTCCTATAACAAAATTATATGGAAGAACAACAAATGTTCTAAATGGTAGAATAAAACTAACGCTATTGACAATCTGTGTGGACCTATCAGCAGTATATTTAATGTTTTGTTTTGATGTACCTTCCACAACCATGCACATACCTGTTAATCTTTGATTTTCAAAAGATTTGCTATGTGGTGTTTTTATAATTTTAGTCTCATGGATATTTATATCTATTGATACACTGTCTATGCTTATTATATCTTGCATTTCTTTTGGTAGTCTCAAAATCTCATCAATATTAAATTGCTTAAATACATAGGAATCCTCTGGAAGTTTTTCAGCTATCCCAACGATTTTTGTCATTTTTTTAACTAGATCCGCCATACAATCCTCCTATCATAAACTTATAATATCCTACTATCTATATTTGTCCTTGATAAATAAATATACAAAATTGAATATACGTATTACAACTTTTTTTCTTCTGCATATTACAGACAAACATATAATAAAATGTATTATATATATTTTGTTATGAGGTGAAAAATATGGGATCTAAGCTTGTAAGTTTAACATTTAGGCCTAAAGAAAATGAACAAATAGAAGCTATAATAGAAGTCCCAGAGGAGCCAAGAAGTGTTATACATGGAATTGTAAAAAATCATAATAATAAGGTTGTTAAGGATGCAGTAGTAAAACTCTTCAAAATGCTAGATCCAAATTATCCATGTAACCTAGTACCTTTGACTCATACTTTTACAGACGAATGTGGCCAATTTTTGTTCGGACCTCTTTCTCCACATACCTACTATGTTATCAAGGTTTGGGTTGACAATATAAAAATTCGTCAAATTGTCTTAACTCTAGAAGATAACAATTAATAATAGATAATATTTTTAAAAACCCCCTGATAAAATCTATCAGGGGATTTTTTTAATTAACTAGCAATCACAAGGTTCAAATCCTCCATGATGTCCTCCATCACCACATGGTACAGGTGGACGTTCAGGATGATAGAAGAATACTTTAATAACATAGTCTTTACATGATGGAACTCCAAATAAGAACTGACCACATTCATCAGTAAATGCGAACGTAATCGGTATTAAAGCACACTTACCTTTCTTCTTGAACAATTTAACAACAGCTCCATTTACTGGTGTGCCATCAGGAAACTTAACAACTCCATGAATCGCAGCTCTTGTTTCTGGTCTTAATACTAATACTAGATCTTTTTCTTCATTTGCTTTTATATGCATATCTCCACATAAATCTATTCTTTTTAATTTCCAGCCCATTATTTCACCTCCTTTCAATAACGGTATGTAGTTATTTGATCCTCTATACCGTCTTTAGAATGGAAACTTTTTTTAGGCTTTTGGGGTGATTTTTTTTTCTGTTTGGGATAATTTACTGTTGGTTTTTTATTGAAGTAGTAAGTAATGATTTGATCTTGAATAACATCATCATCTCGTACATAACTATTTGATTCATAATCTTGATAGTTTTGATTTGAAACTGATTTTCTATTGAAATTATATGAAATAATTTGATCTTCTATCTCATTCTCTTGTTCGATTTTTTCATTAGATACTTGTATTGTTTCATCTTCCATTTCCGTCTCATCTTCATAAACTTCATCTTCAACAGATTCATAATCCATTGGAATTCTTTCTGAATGGTTCTGTCTAGAAGCTTGCCTATAAGTATTATCAATAGTTATATCTACTTCTGTTATATTATCATTTAGTGCTTCTATTGTATCATCAGAATTAATATCTCTATAATATCCAGAGAAATCCTTCATTGTAATTTGAGAAATATTCATTTCATGAAGAGGAGAGTCCTTTACATTTCTCGGCTTTATTGGTTGGATATTATTTAGTAAAAAATTTTCAAACTTCTCATCTGGTGGTGATATCTTATATTCTGTATTATGAAAATGTTCCTCAATAAATTTATTTATTATTTTCATATGCTTATTTTTATCAATTGAATGAGTATGATAGCTGATAATAGCTTGAGCTACTTTCATGGGACAGTTTTTGAAAATATTGTGTGCTATAATTACTGGAATATCATTATGAAATCCACTTGATAATACAATAGTATTATTTTCTGAATAGGTAAGCATAATGTTCGAATTTGAGCAAATTTCTTTCAAATAATCTTTCATACAGCTCATCTCCTTTTCATTTTTTCTACAATATAATATGATAAAAAATTTAGAGTGTTCCTTAGCTTCACAGCAATTCTCTCCTTTGATGATTTTACCTTTTGTCCTACAATACACTATGAAAAAGCTTTCGAAATGTGAAAGAAATTTTTGAAACTTAATAATAACAAATTTAGTAAACATGCATAGTATATACTGAAAAAAAGCAGACTAGCTCATTTATAATAAATAGCTTTTATAGATAAACAACTTGAAAACTAAAGATACTATTACACACAATAATAGATGTTACAGTATATATAATAGTTACAAGTACAGCTTTAAATAATATAGAAAGTTAAATATTGAAGTTGTATATCTATAATAAATGCTAGTAATATTTTTATAGGAGGGATATTGATATATGGATGATAAGATAACAACCTATACTAATTGCGATAATATTCCATTCAACGATTGTAATAGTCATGATTTTTATCATCAAAAGCATTCTTGGATAAAACTCCTCTTTATTCTGAAAGAAATTGAAATGCAATTAACCAATCCTTGTTTTGGGTTAGAGGAAATAAAAAAAGAAGTAAAAGCTATTGAAGAAAAGCTTAATGATCCAAGCTTTAATCTAGAAGAAATAAATGAAAAAATTGACGAGCTTGAAAAGCTGCTGAAAAATCCAAAATTCGGATTAAAAGAGATAAAAACTGAAGTCAAAGATATTGAAGAAAAAATAAATAGTCCCGAATTTGGTCTTGAAGAAATAAAAGCAGAAATCAAAGAAATCATTGAGCTTCTAAAAAATCCAAATTTCGGACTAAAAAAAATAAAGAACGAAATCAAAGATATAGAACAAAAGCTAGATAATCCAGAGTATGGGTTAGCTGAGATTAAAACAGAGGTAGCAAGCATTGAAGCTAAACTAAACAGCTCTACCTTTGGATTAGCTGAGATAAAATCCGAAGTAGCTAATATAGAAAATATTGTTGGTGGAATGAACGCAGAAGTAGCAAATATCGAAGCTAAGCTTGATAGTTCTACTTTTGGACTTGAAGAAATTAAAACAGAAGTAGCTGATATAGAAGTTAATGTAAAGAAAGTAAAGAATATTGTAAAAGATATTAAAGGCTTGTTAAAAGATCCAGACTTTGGATTAGAGGAAATCAAAACAGAAGTTGCATCAATAGAAAGTCAAATAGGAGGCATAACTAGCGAAATAAATAATATTGAAGCCAAACTAGACAGCTCTACCTTTGGTTTAGCTGAGATAAAATCTGAAATTAGAGCTATTGAAACTACTGTTAATGATAGAGATTTTGGTTTAAGAGAAATCAAGTCTGAAGTTGCAAATATTGAAAATGTTGTAGGTGGAATAGCAACAGAGATTGCAAATGTTGAAGCGAAGTTAGATAGCTCTACCTTCGGATTAGCTGAAATCAAAACCGAAATAAAGTCTATTGAGGCAAAATTAGATAGTTCTACCTTTGGGTTAATTGAGATAAAATCAGAAGTTGCTAATATCGAAGGAAACGTAGAAGGAATTGCTTCCGAAATTGCTAACATTGAAGCAAAGCTTGATAGCTCTACTTTTGGATTACAGGAAATTAAATCAGAGGTAAAAGCTATTGAAAATTCTGTGAACAGTTCAACATTTGGATTGCTTGAAATAAAATCAGAAGTAGAGGCTATTGAAAATGCTGTAAATGATAGAGATTTTGGTTTACAAGAAATCAAATCTGAAGTCCAAACAATTGAAGTTGAAATAGGAAATATTTCATCTGAAATAGCTAATATTGAAGCTAAGCTTGATAGCTCTACTTTCGGTTTGGCTGAGATTAAAACTGAAATTAAAGCAATTGAAGCAAAATTAGACAGTTCTACTTTTGGTCTAGTTGAAATTAAATCTGAAATAAGAGCATTAGAATTATCTTCATCAGGAATAGCCTCAGAAATAGCTAATATTGAAGCTAAGCTTGACAGCTCTACTTTCGGTCTAGCTGAAATTAAATCAGAGGTAAGAGCTATTGAAAATACTGTTAATGATAATGGTTTCGGACTTCGCGAAATCAAATCTGAGGTTCAAACTATTGAAGGTGCTGTAGGTGGTATCGCTTCTGAAATAGCTAATATTGAAGCTAAGCTTGACAGTTCTACTTTCGGTCTAGCTGAAATAAAATCAGAAG
>DAOUQG010000075.1 GCA_030625765.1 Thermohalobacteraceae bacterium
TTTAAAACGTATGGATGTATCTTTTTAAGGACACATTCTTATTCCTCATAATTTTCTTTATATCGCTATAAATCTCATGATAACTCCTTTACCATTTCTTACAAGTTCTATATCAATAAATTCACTCGTACTATATGTCCATGAAGTAGAAGATGAAAATGTACTATATAAATTTCAGCTAACGGTTCTTGTTTGCGACGTTCCTGAGCTGGACCCGCAAAGCCTCACTTCGAAGGCGGTGCTTGCACCCAGCGAAGGAATGTGGTGCCGACTGGCTCGACCCCAAAAACTTTCCCCTAGGCACCCTTGCGCTAAACATTTTGTTGAACGAAACCGCTAAAGCGGTGGCAGTCTCCTTTTACCCTCCACTATGTAGTTATTTCTAAATTTTTCTTGTATTTACAATATATATTCTTTCTTTTTCTACAATCTCCTTTTAATATTTTACTTATATTATGTATTTCACATTAATTGCAAAGCTAATTTGTTTAAAAAAATGAACAAAGTAATAGCACCTAAAAGTCAATTATAATATAATTAACGTAAAAGTTTATTATGATAAGGCAAAGTGAGTGATAATTTGAATGAGAAAATATTAATAGCAGATGATAAAAAAAGTATTGCTAATGCTATTGCCTATGCTTTTCGTAGAGAAGGATATATTGTTAAGATTGCATATGATGGAGAAGAAGAATTGCATAAAATATCTGATTTTCAGCCTGATGTTATGGGGGAACAGGCTTAGGTCTTTCACTTGTTAAAAAATCTATTGAAAAGCATGGAGATACAATTTCTATAGTAGATACTAATATAAAGGGAATAACTTTCTTAATATCTTTACCTTTATTTTAAAAGTTTACACTTTTGAAACAAGTTGATATATTTATGAAAAATCTATCCAGTATAATTAATGTGTAAAGTAAAAAGGGAGGTAGTATATATGAAAAAAGTTAATGTATTAGTATCAATAATGCTTATAAGTTCTTTAGTTCTGTTTGCTAGTTGTACAAAACAACAAGAAGAAGGGCGCCAGGTCATAAAAAAAGGAGATAAGACAATAACTAACCTATCTAATTTGTGGAAAAATAATAACGTTATACATCTATCAGTATAACTCATGGTTAGGCTTTTAAATTACATGAAAAATACCCTATAGGGTAGACTTTTTTTGAATTGTCTACTCTATAGGGTACATTATAGGAAGTGCAGGACTTTATTTTTAAAAACCAACGAATATTTTTTTATTATAAAAAATTTGTTTTATATGAAAGTAGATTAAATACCTACAATAAACTCTCCACCATTAGGACTGATAGTTTGACCAACAATAAAATCGGATTCTGGACTTGCTAGAAATAGACATAAATATGCAATCTCCATTGTCTCCCCTTGTCTTCCAATGGGAACTATTTTTCCTCTTTCAATATGATCTTGTTCTGTTCTCCATTTATTTAAATTTGTATAAATAGTTCCTGGCGCTACAATATTTGTAATAATCCCATCTCCAACATATTCTTTAGCTACTGACTTTAAGAAACCACCAACACCAGCTTTAGCTGCAGCATAAGAAGACCATTTGGGTCCTCCTGTCATTCCAGCTGTGGATCCAATGCCAATAATTTTTCCTGATTGTTTATTTTTCATATAAGGAATTACACTACGTACCCAATTATAGGTACCCATTAAATGCACTTTTATCATTCTTTCAAAATTATCAGGCTCCATTTCTTCAACTGATTTTGGATCACTATATCCTGCTGTATTAACTAGAATATCTACTTTTCCAACTTCAGCAACAAATTTGTCTGTCATTGCTTTTACTTTATCATGATCTGTCACATCAGTAGGTAGTGCAACAGTTTTAATATGAGGATATTTTTCTTGAATTAAATCTATCGTTGTTTGAATGCCTGATTCATTTAAATCACTAATTCCAATAGTACATCCCTGTCTGGCAAATAATAGACAAACAGCCTGACCTATACCATTCCCTCCGCCCACAATAATAGCAGTTTTTCCAGTTAAGTCTTGTGGATTTCTATCTAGTAAACCTAAAACATCTCTAAATTTGTAGCCTTCCATTATAATCCTCCTTTAAATATTTGATTTTTTTTCAAACCTATTGCTCCAATTTAATTTTAGGGTCATTTTTACTAAAGCCCATCAATAATATGTACAAAAACTTCATATTCTTTATTGGTTTCTTTACTCAAAGCCCTGCTAACCAATCCACTTTTACCTAAAATCAATATTTTTAATACGAATTATAACCTTATCTTAGTTTTGTTCTAAATACTTTTCGATATTTTCAAGTACTTTAACCGATAATCTTTCTTTTGCTTGTCTAGTCCAACCAGCTACTTTTTCTGCATATATTACATTCTCATATTTTTTGAATTGTTCATAAAATCTTCCCATACCACCTCTGTCAAACAAAGAATAATTATCTTTATTCACTATCCATTCTGTAAATGCAGTCACATTAAATGTTGGTTCAAGGGAAGTATTTATAAGAATTTTGTTATTCCCAAATAATTTAAATTCCTCTTCATCTAAAATAATTGTATTTTTAGGTAAATGTGTAGATAATATGTCTACTTCACCTAATAACTCATCGAGTTCAAGATATTTTATTCCAGCTTCTTCAAGCTCTAATTTTCTTGATCTATTATAATAAAATACATCCATTCCAAATGCTTTTGCTCTTTCTGCAAGCATTTTACCTGTAACACCTAAGCCAATAATTCCAAGTTTTTGATTAGTTAATTCTAATATTTCTTCTTTCCATTGATGTTTTCCAAAACCATGTAATAACCTTATTAATTCACTAATTACAAAATCTATTACCCCTTCATCACCATAATCCCTTACACCTAACACTGTAATATCATGTTTTTTTGCAGTATTAATATCTACATTAGCACTTTTCTCATCATACAAACTGCAACACATACCAATATATTTAATTTTTGAACAACTCTCAATTACTTCTTTATCAATTGGCGTATTCCAAGAGACTAATACACAATCAGCATCATTTATTCTTGAAATGATTTCAGAATTATTCGTTGGAAAATCATCATAGAATATTGCTTCATCTGCCAACTCAAGTAATTTTTCTTTTACCCATTTTTCTAATCCTGTATTATCTACAGAAACAATTTTATTAAATTTCATTTTTGTATCCTCCTATCAATTGAATTATTAGATTATTGCACAACTCTGTAATAGAAAATAATTATTCTAATTATTCCTTTTTATCTCAATCTAGTTATAATGAATTTGGTATACCCATTGACCTTACGACAAATCTTTTGTAGGTATGCTAAATTAAATTTCTATTTTTCCCAACAATAAAATTTAGTTTAGTTTGCAATTGTCAAATTGGGTTTTGAAATGCTTATATAGTTATAGATAAATAAGTTAAAAAGCTAAATAACGCAAAAGGTGATTGTATAAACTGAGCTCCCACAAATCTAAATATTGCGAGTCACTACTTATTATGCAATCACCTCTTGACAGTATAAAAAATGAAATTGTTAATTATATCCTATACATATTTTTATGGGGATATCTTATTTAATGATCCTGAAAATTTGGCTTTCTCTTTTCTAAGAATGCCTTTATACCTTCTTTTCTATCCTCTGTAGCAAAACATAATCCAAAAAGACTATTTTCAATTGCCAAAGCTGAATTTAAATCTGAATTAGAACCCTTTACTACGGCTTCTTTAGCTGCTCTTACGGCTATTTGTCCTTTATTTGATATTTTTTGAGCCAGTTCCATGCAATAATCAATAAGCTTTTCATGTTCTACTACTGAATTTAATATGCCTAATTGTTCTGCTTTTTTAGAATCAATTATTTCACCGGTTAGAATAAGTTCTAAAGCTTTTCTTTTACCAATAATTCTCGATAATCTTTGAGTACCTCCATAACCAGGAATAATACCTAAAGTAACCTCCGGTAAGCCAAATTTTGCTTTGTTTGATGCAATTATCAAATCACATGACATTGCCAACTCAAATCCTCCACCTAGAGCATACCCATTAACAGCCGCAATAACTGGCTGAGGTAAATTTTCAATTAAAGCAAAAATTTCTTGACCTAATGTTGAATATCTATATCCTTGCTCAGTTGTCATATTTTCCATTTGTGATATATCTGCTCCCGCTACAAAAGCTTTTTCTCCTGCTCCAGTAATTATTACAGTCTTTATTTTTTTGTTAAGCTTTATTTTCTCAAATAATTCTTTTAACTCATTTAATACATTTGTACATAATGCATTCAGTAATTTTGGTTTGTTAATTGTAACTATTGCTATTGGACCTTCTTCTCTTAGTTCAACCATACTCATATAATCAACTCCCTATTCATACGTATAAAAGCCTTTATTGGTCTTTCTACCTAGAAAACCTGCTCTAACCATTTTTCTAAGTAATGGACATGGTCTGTACTTATCTTCACCAAATTCATAATGTAAAACTTCCATTACAGAAAGACATACATCCAAACCGATAAGGTCAGCTAAAGCTAGCGGTCCTATTGGATGGTTTGCACCATACTTCATTGCCTCATCAATTTCCTCTTTTTTTGCTACCCCTTCCATCAATAAATACGCAGCTTCATTGATCATAGGAACTAATATTCTATTTACAATAAAACCAGGAGCTTCATTTGCAAATATTGGATTTTTGCCGATGTTTTTTGTAATTTTATTTATCACTTGAACTGTTTCTTCTGAAGTAGCTATTCCCTTGATTATCTCAACTAATTTCATTACAGGCACAGGATTAAAGAAATGCATTCCTATAAATTTGTCTGGTCGTTTTGTTGCGGCTGCTAAAGCAGTTATACTAATACTTGAAGTATTAGATGCAAATATAGCAGTACTCTTACAAATTTCATCTAATTCCCTAAATATTTGTTTCTTAATTTCTAGATTTTCTATAGCAGCTTCTATTACTACATCTACCTCTTTACCATCTGAAATATTAACAATTCCTTTTATTCTATTTAATATTGTGTTCTTTTCATTTTCATCTATCTTTTCCTTTTTTACTAATCTGCTTAAGTTTTTATCAATTTTATTCAATCCTGCTTCAACATATCTTTCTTCAATATCTCTTAAAAATACTTCATAGCCTGCTTGAGCTAAAACTTGAGCAATACCTGCTCCCATTGTTCCTGCTCCTAAAACCATAATTTTTTCCATGTCTCTCACTCCTCTTATTTAACCTATATATCTCTAGTCCATATTGAAGCCATAGCTGGTCCACCACCAACGCATAAAGAGGCTCCACCCACTGTTAAATTCAATCTTTCTAGTTCATAGTACATAGATACAATAATTCGTAGACCTGTACATCCTACTGGATGACCTAAAGCAATTCCAGATCCATTATGATTTACTTTATCTAAATCCAGATCAATACCATAGTCTTCTTTAAGCATTCTACCTACACCTAAAAACTGTGCTGCAAAAGCTTCATTGATTTCCCAATATTCAACATCCTCAAATTTCATACCAGCTTGCTTAATACATTTTGGCATAACTACAGCAGGACCTAATCCCATTACCTTTGGATCTACACCTTCTCCACATATATTAACTAATTTCATTAGAGGTTTAATTCCTAATTCATTAGCCTTATCTTTAGACATAACTATCACAGCAGATGCACCATCATTAATTCCTGAAGCATTTGCAGCAGTAACAACTCCATCTTTCTTAAATACTGGCCTTAATTTGCTTAGAGATTCCATACTCGCATCTTTTATTGGATGTTCATCAGTATCAAATATTGTAATCTTTCTTCTCTTTTCAATTTCTACAGGTACAATTTCTCTATTAAACCTACCTTCTTCAATAGCTTTTGTTGCTCTAGTATGACTTAAAAGGGCAAGTTCATCACATTCTTCACGTGTTATACCATATCTCTCAGCTATATTTTCTGCAGTCATTCCCATGTGGCCAGGTACTAGTTCATCATTCAATCCGTCATGGATCATATGATCCTCAATAGTTCCCGCATTCATTCTATAACCCATTCTTCCTTTAGGGAGTAGATAGGGAGCATTCGTCATATTTTCCGTACCAACTACCAGTCCAATTTCAGTTTTTCCAAGCATAATATTATGACAAGCAATTTCAAGAGCTCTCATACCTGAAGCACAATTTTGATTAACACTAACTGCATTACTACGATCAGCAAGTCCAATTCTCTTAGATACTTGTCGAGCTGGCAAAGATCCTTGCATTGCAGTATAAAGCTGTCCCATTACTATCTCATCAATTATTTCTGCAGGTATATCAGCTCTTTTGATAGCTTCTTTACCAGCAGTAATAGCCAACTCCCTAGCACCTACATCCTTTAAACCTCCTACAAATTTTCCAATAGGAGTTCTACACGCACTTACAATTACAACTTCTTTAAGTCCCATTTTAAACACCTTCCTTATTTATAAATTTAATAAATTATTTCCAAACTAAAAGTTTTATTCAAGTTTTAAATTATAAAGAATTATTTCATATTTATAAGAACTATTTTTACTTAACTGCCATTTACAATTCCAATCTTCCTAATGACATATCTAGTAGGAAGTTGACAAGATTAATTTTCCATAATGCCAAAGTTATTCACTATAGAAACTAATACTTGTCAACATCCATTGTTTTGCCTTTGCATATATATTTAACCCAATAGTTTAAAATCTAGGTGTAATTTATTTTAGAAATCTTACATCAATAATCTAATTTTTTGTTTTAGCAATTCCGATATCTGTTCTACAGTTATTGAATAATAATCTATAGTAATATCTGATATTGCAATAATTGGACCATGAAATTCTGGACGCTTAGCACAATCAGTTGGACAACTACTAAGAATTAGAAGAACATCATATGTTTGATTATCCCATTTAACAAACTCTACTTCTTCTTTTAAATCTTTATATAATGATAAATATATTTTTCTTGTATCTATATAAGGATTACAGTTGCCACAATATTTAACGCCAATTTTCATTTTTTTTCTCATCATTAAATTATTCTCTGTTATTTTTTTTCATCTTGATTAGTCTCTATACCCGCTAATCTCTGTGCTAATTCTACTTTGTGAGGTAAGTTACCCATACGTAATAACATTACACGCTGAGCTTGAGGAGATCCTGCTCCATGCATACTTTCAACCAAAGCGGTTCCTCCAGTCATATTTTCTATAAGACGTGCCATACGATAACGATCTTCAACAGAATAATCAGCTTTACCAACAAAATATTTTTTAATGTATTTTCCTAGTTCTGGATGATTAAAATCTTTTTCTGATGGAAGTGTAGCTATAAAACCTCCAGCTATATCATGACAAATTCGGTCAATTTCATAAATATTTCTAGTCACGTTTTGTTTTACTACATTACCTAATAATGCATTAGGATAAGATGCTCCTGAAGGAAGCTTACAACCTTCTGCAGAACAGGCTATAGAACAACAATAAAGACTTTCAGTTAAATGCATCATCTCAACTATTTTGTCTTTAATATGAGATGCTCTACTTACACCATTATATTCGGCCATAGCAGTAGCAGCACCTGTTACCACATCACTTACTCCAGCTTTACAACCACCGTAGTTTTGTCTATGCAAAGTAGCAAATCGTTCAACTAATGTTCCTGAAAACTTGTACTCTCCACACATAAATACTTTATCCCAAGGTACAAAAACATCTTCCAGTACTGTTAAACATTCTCCACCAACTATCCCAAATTTAGCATTACCTTGATCCATTTCATCAAATTTACGTTTATCGTTCGTTTGACGTCCAAAGAAATGAATTACACCAGGCGCATCAATTGGAATAGCACATGATACAGCATAAGCTTGATCGTCTTCCTTCATTGCAGCTGTAGGCATTATTAACATTTCATGGGAATTAACCATACCAGTCATATGTGCTTTAGCACCTCTAACAATAATCCCTTTATCGTTCTTTTCAACTACGTGTACGTAAAGATCTGGATCAGCTTGTTTAGAAGGACTTAAACTACGGTCACCCTTAGGGTCAGTCATGGCACCTGCCACCATTAAATCATTTTCTTGAACATATTCTAGATATTTCTTAAGTCTCTCATGATAATCAGTTCCTAATTTCTGATCCATGTCATACGTAGTAGAATAAACAGCATTTAAAGCATCAAATCCTACACATCGTTGAAAACAAGATGCTGTCTTCTGAGCAATCAAACGAAGTAGTTTTACTTTTTTTATTAAATCTTCTGTATTTTGATGAATATGTGTAAAACGACTGATTTTTTTACCTGTCAAATGTGATGTAGCTGTTGCTAAATCCTCATACATAGGATCATTTGCTACTTCATAAGTCATAGCTGCTGAATTAATATGAGGTTGAATCAACGGGTGATTTACTACTGATTCAATTTTTTCCCCTTCGAAATAAATAATAGATTTAAGTTCTTTCAAACTTTCAATATACTGATCTCTCGTTTTCATAACTATACACAACCTTCCGTGTTTATTATCTGTATTTTAGTGTTTCTATATATAAAATGAAAAAATTATACCAAACAAATGATTCATCTAAAATCATTAGACACTCACTTCTATAAGTGGGTGTTATAACTTTTGCTACTTAGGTGGGAGTAAAATCTCCTACCTAAGTAGCGATGTTTAGCTTTAGCTATAAGTAGATTACCAAAATCTTTGATTTTGAGTAAGTCACTTAGTTTCTTCATCAAACGAATTCACCTATTCAGTTGCATCTTCTTCTGTTGCATAACTTCTTGTTACATCCATTTTGTCTCCAACTATTCCTTTTACAACCCAAATATTGTTAGGAGGACACCCTTTTACATAAGTTCCATAATCTTTTAAATGTCTAGTACATGCTCCCATTAGAACTAAATCTTCTTTTTTTACATCTTTAGGAAGTTCTGCTTCAGGTAAAGGTCCTATTACAATTGTCTTACCTTCTAGAAAATGTTCTATATTATCTGCTTTCATATCCATAATTGCACTAATTATAGTAGTTCTACAGCCTGTACAAGCTCCTTCATGATCTATCAATGTAAAAGGTGGTACTCCTTCTATTTCAACTTCACTAGCACGTTTAAATCTATGTCTTACATTTTCTATCTTTTCACCTTTTATTTCTATCTTATTAAGATCCATTTCACCTAATCCACGTCCATTGGCAATTCTTGTTATCTTAACTTCTGATGGGTCATCATATCCCATTACTGCACTTGTTACAGCATCTGCTGCCACAAGATCTTTAGATGCTACAATTACTCCTAACTCAACAGGATGTCCAAATACAGGTCCAAGTCCCTCTTGACCAACAGTCCCATCAATTACTGTTAATCTTGGTTTTAGACACTCAATTATATCTACAACTCCCTCAAAAACTCCAAGAGTATGGAACTTCTTTTTCTGATTATCTTGAATTAGTCCTTTTAAATTTTTTATACTAAGTGTTACATCAGTTTGGTCATGAGTTTTCATTATTGGAACACTAACAATAACATCTGCTTTTGCAACTAATTCCCATGAGTCTAGAGTCTGAACAATTTTACCTGTGTCTATACTTATTTTTTTGCGTTCTGTTTTTTTAAGGTTAACTACCTCATATCCTTGTTCTCTAAGTTTATCGTATTCACCAAATACTATAACTTTTTCAGTGTCAACTCCAGCTGCAGATGATTCTGCAATAACAGGTTGAGCCCCTACTTCTTTAACCATATCCGCTATGGATTTACAAATTTCATAGCGAGTAATAGCCCCTGATAATCTTTCTGTACCAGGTGCCACAAGATTAGGCTTAATCAATACTAGATTTCCTGGTTTTATTATATCTTCTAATCCACCAATCAATTGTATTGATTCTCTTACAGCAACATCAATATCTTTTTCTTCATTTCCTTTAGTTTTAACTATAGAAACAGTACTCATAATTATCTCTCCTTTTTTTTTATATTTATGTAACTATATATACTGCCTTATTTTATTAAAGCATTTTTTATATCATCAATAACTTTGTCTGCAGTAGAACAGCAAACAACTCCTAAATCCTTAAGCTTATCACTTACATCAACTGGCAATTCACTGCCCTCTTGATTTTCATTTAATAATCCACCCATTAATATTGGGGTTTTCAAATCGTATCTTTCAAGAACCTTGAGCAGTTCCTCTGCATAGCTAAGTGCTATTCCATTAAAAGTACTAAGCAAAATAATATCACTTTCTGTTTCCACTATCGTTTCAGCTACCTCTTCCGTCAGTACACTACATCCTAAATCAAATACCTTTGCTCCAGCTCTCATAACAACTGATTTAACAATCTCCTTGCCAAATTCATGAACATCAGTTGATGCAACTACGATTTTTACTCCTTCTAGAGATTCCTCTATATTATCAATTTTTTTACATGTTTCATCTTGCTTCATATTTATGGTTTGTACAATGTCTGTTGGTCTCAAAGGAATGCGACCTCTCATTGCATTAGCATCTTTTTTCCCTACACCAAAATATTCTTCAAGTCTAGCAGCACCGATTCCTTTCAGAGCCAGTAATAGTTCACCAGGATGTTTAGTATCTATTCCTATATCATCAAGCCCATTCATAACACGTTCGAAGAATATTTGACCTCCTGTTACAAGAACTTCTTTCTTAGTCAATATTCGTTCCCAATTAATAAATGGATACAAATGCTTTGCTTTTTCTTCAAGCATCTGTGAAATTGTATGAACTTGAATGATTTCATCAGCTGATGGAATACGTGCAGCTTCAGTTATAGGAATTGGGGACACAGCATGTCCAGTAGGCTTATACAATTGAAGCATCATATCCCCTAATAAGAACGACGAAAGTGCTCCATAATTTCTGTCGTAATCCATAGAAAAATCAATGGTATTCCCATATATCATTGAACCTACTGAATTTTTATCATTTATTTCATCCATTGCAAGAGCAAAAATCATTCTTAATGTAGGATCACTAAATAAATTTCCAAAACAATGACTTAAGCTTGCACCAGCCAAATCCTCAATGATATATCTTTCTATCATAGCCCATCCACAAAGATTAGCAAGATCATGAAACTGAGCTCCAAATCCATCATCCAGGTTAGAATGAATAAG